>JBBPZG010000020.1:0-10220 GCA_038199095.1 Saccharimonadales bacterium (SeqCode) | reverse complement strand
CATGAACTTCTTTATCAATTCCTGGATTTTTGCTGGCATTTTGGCTATTACGACGGTCACGACCAGCTTAGCTGCTATGCAAGTTTTCGTGGCTGACCGAGCCAGTGGCAAATTTAAGGACTTCGCCGTCTCGCCAATTAGCCGCAGTAAAATCATCATCGGCTACCTCGGCTCGACCTTTATTATTTCACTAGGCATGACAACGGTTGCGTTTGGACTTGGTGAGCTATACATCGTAGCCAACGGTGGTAATTGGCTGACGCTACACCATGCCATAAATTCTTACGGCGTAGTAGTTTTACTCTGCGCTGCCTTTTCGGCCTTAGCCAGTTTCTGTGCCACTTTCATCAAAAGTATCGCCGCCTTTGCATCGTTGAGCGTTATTATCGGCACCAGCACCGGCTTCCTGGCAGCCGTCTATGTACCAGTTGGCTCACTCTCTAAAGGTGTTACGAACGTTATCAATGTCCTGCCGTTCTCCCAAGCCACCGCCTTACTGCGCGAGCCTTTTACCCAGCAATCGGTTGAAACTCTGACACCTCATAGCACCGAAGCAGTCACCAAAGTCAACGAGTTTTATGGTATTTCGCTAAAGGTTGGAAATTACACGCTAGACCCCATTATGCTCGCTGTCACCACGGCTGGTATCTTTATACTTTTTACGGCCGCTGCCATATGGCGCATGAACCGCAGACTAAAGTAAACCTTGATCGATTAATGTGCTACTTACAACATATTTATTGAAGAGAGGCAAGTTTCGCTTGCATAGCCGTCACCCCTGATGGCTCGTAGAAAATGAGACACGGCTGCATATGGTCTAGGGTGTCTCATTTGTCTCATTCTTATCTTAAAACTGCTAAAATGTGAGACACTGGTAGAGTTCCAGACCCGTGTGTTCCGCCACAAATTTATAATTCAATTTCTGCTTTTATGGCCGCATGATCAGATGCGCCTTGATCTAATGTAGTAGTATGGGTGAGCTTGGCGTTGCTTACGGCGGCGAAATCTAAATAAAGGCGGCCATTGTAGGTCGGCTTACTGCTTTTAAAAAGTGTGAAATTGTGATTGGACATGTAGCGCGTCAGGTTTTCTTTGAAGAGCGGGTAGTTATAGTCGCCTGCTAAGATGAGGGGCGAAGCCTTTCCCACCTCTTTCAGGGTATTCATAGCAAATAAAATTTGACGGCGACGGAGTGCGTTGTTGGCAATCGTTGGCTGTGAGGCATGAAAACACCCTACGAATAGTCGCCTTTTAGTTACAACATCTAGAAACTCAGCCACCAGTAACCGTCGGCGCTCCGGATCAAACCGGCGCTCATACCAGGAGAGTGGAATAGCGTAGATTGTGCTTTTTTGAAACTTTAACCGCACAGGGTTGAAGTAAATGGCCAGACCGTACTTCCCTGCTTCAGTCTTAGCAGCCAGCTGCAAATGACCGATTTTTGAGGCTAAAGCAGTCGCCGTGCACTCCTGCAGGCACATCAGCTCCAAGTGATGACGTTGCTCTAAACCGACCAGCTCTTTGTAGGCAACATGGTTTTTGAGGTTGTAACTCAAAATTTGTATTGTGCGGTCTGTGGCAGGCATCGGTTTCGTTTCTATAAGGCGCAGCGCTATTGGATTAGGGGCGGCCGCTTAGCCTGTGAGGAGGATGGCCGAGCGTTAACGGCATTGACATTCCCGGATGTGGGTGGGACGGAATCAGGGTTTTCAGACGGCACTTCTCTATTCGCCCTAGGGGGTACTTTTGTCGGCTGCCTCGTGAGTAGGAGTATGAGCGCTAATACGGCAGCCAAAGCGATACACGCCAAAGCGAAGTAGCTATCAAGCTTGAGCATGTGGATTTCGGCACGATGGGCAAAATCGGTCAGGGCGCTTTGTAAGGAGCCGGTATTCGCACTATTGAGAACCCTGCTTTGCAGGCGGGTAAACAAAATGTCAGATACATATTTTGCTAAGAGCAGAATCAGGCCACTTACTAGCAGGACAATACTAATCCGGCGAAGTCCCGCCTTGCGCCGCGGCGCAAGCAAGAGTACTCCAAGACTGGTTAGCAAAACGAGGGCTAGAAACACCCAGGGCAATTGTAGGCTTAAGCGGTACAGCCGCGGTGCTTGTGAAAGCTTTGTATAGTACGGCTGGCTAGGGCTAGCACTACTTTGGCTGGGATTGAGTGTGTCGGCGGTAATGACCGGGTTGCTCAGGAAGCCGCTGCTGTTAGTAATTTGTTGGGAAACCTGCGCCGCTTCAAGCTGTGGACTTACACCTGGTGGACGGCAGTTTATTGATAACGGATTAATACTCTGGGCATTTTGTATCTGTACGAGTTGGGTAATCGAACACACGGGCAAGTTCGCCAGACGCGTTTCCACCTGTTGCCCCACTTGTGCCGCAAAACTTTGCTTGGCCTGGGTAAAATCAATAGTAAAGCTTGGTTTATTGGTCTTGCCCTCAAGCCATGCGTAGTTACTGTCAACAAATATGCTTACAGCCTGCTGCACCTGTGCCTGCGACAAAGCCGTTCGCGCCGTCTGCCGGATACCTGGGTCGTTAAAGGAGAGTGAGGCAACTCCAGGGTTACTATCAGCCGTTTCCTGCGCCTGGTCGATAGCATTGTCCACAAAATGCCCATAGAAGTTACTCTGGGCAAGCCAGTTCTTAATATTATCCGGACGGCCAAAACTCAGTCTGGCGCTAGTGCTATAGGCTACTCCTAATAGACTTGCGAACAACACCAGTGTGAGCAAATGTAGCAGACTCTTACGTAGCCAAGCCATGAGCTTATTGTAATTGAACGCCAACAGTTTTGGTATGGGGTATCAGATTTAGCGGCTGCCCGCATACGGATGAACACCACCTTGTGACCCTAATTGGTATAAATACCAGGCACTCCAGGCGATCAAAATGAGTAAAAAGAGGGGGAAGATCAGCAAACAACTCCAAAATAGCCAGTTGATTGTCCTTAATTTAGAAAAATGACCTGACTTCTCCGTCGGATTTACTGGGAGCTTGAAACCTTTAGCCCCAACATTCGCAGGATTGACCGTCTTGTCACCCAAGTTAGCGTTTGCTGGCATGCCGGGGGTTGCGTGCAGCTTGGTTGAGAAAGGGCGGGAGGTAAAGCTCTGAGAAGAAGAGAAACTACTTGCCGTAGTGCCAGAAGATAAACTGGTACTGGCAAGCGTAAGGCTAGGAAGAGCTAATGGTAGTCCTGGACCGGTGTTCGCAGGGCCTGTACCCCGCGCAGGAGTACCCTGGGCGCCACCTACCTGCTGGTTCGGGCTACTCCCACCTGTGCTTGTTGTCGGCGGCTGTGGTGAGCCGTTAGCACCGTTGCCGTTGGTGGTATTGATGCTACCACCCGAACCATTAGAACCCGGACCAGAACTGCCGGGCGGCTGGCCTATCAAATTGTCGCAGGCATCATCTATTCCGTCTTGATCCACGTCTTGCCCGCTATTAGCTACGGTAGGGCATGAATCGGTAGCGTCAGGAACGCCGTCGCCGTCATCGTCATTAACGTCGCCCGGAACGTGGACAGGCTGGGTTACGTCTACCGGGTCGCCGATTTGGTTCGGCCCGGTTACATCTATCGTATGGCCACCTGGCTCTGCGGACACCGGAACTGTTACAGAGCCTGAAACCGTGCCATTACCGTCACTAACCACGACAGCCAACACAGGCCCCGCCGGTCCATCAAGCCGTACGCTATAGGGGCTGTTCGCTTTCAAGCCGTTCGCCAAGCCGTCTACACGTATCTGCGCAGAGGTGCCCCGCTTAACTACCCGGTTAGTCAGGGTGCTACTAGGAATAAGTTTATTAATGGGCCGGTTGGACTTGGGTTTATTCAGCAGGCTTTGGCCGGCGCTAGCGTTGTTGTTGCCAGTGGCCGCCAGGGCTTTCGTTAAGTTATTAGTTTGCCTCAAGATTGTCTGCTCGATGAGTTGCTGCCCTAATGCGTTGGGGTGGTAGCTTTCTTTGCCAAGCACGTTAATGCCAAGGAGGCCAGCGTCTTTGCCCGCCGTCAGGCCATTCACCGCCACGTTGTAGCTCGCCGTTTCACATAACCGGTGCCCGGCAAGCGCCTGGCTTATGTCTGTATAGCTAACACCCGCTTTCGCCGCTGCTTTACTAATTGCCTGGTTGAGATAGTCAATCAATTCTTCCGAAAATTCCAATTCGCTCTTGTTAAGATGCACATTAAGCGCACAATCACCCCTGTCATCAATTATTTGGGGATAGCCTACAGCGTACAACTGCGTTCCAGGCGACTCAGCCAGGAGTTGTTTATAGAGTGCCGTCCAGCGCGGGATGGTGCGATCAATAAGCTGCATAACCTCCAAGCGCGCCTCATAGGTGTCATAACACGTACTATCACTTACGTGCCAACTAATATGGGGCTCAACACAATTCTGTAGCAGATCACCAAACCCAATATCATCACCGCCCACAGATACAGTTGTAACCTGGGGCTGGTACTGTTTTACAAAAGCATGCTGGGCGACATACCCTGGTAAAAAGTTAGCCATAACCGAATTGAGTAGTGCTGGCTGTGCTTGCTTGAGCTCGCGCAGGCTCAGTCCATCCTTCATCTGCCCCAGGTAATTATCGCTTGTATTGCCGACATCGCTAATGACCGCCCCCGAGCACGCCACAGAGTGGCCCCCTGCCCCGCTATACAGGTCGTGCGTAAGAAGCAGCGGATAAGAGTTGCGCGATAGATGGCAACTATTGGCAGCAGTATCGGTGCCCGCCAAGTAGTCAAAAGCCCCCTCACCAGCCGTATATGAGTCACCGAGGCCAATGTAATCCATCAGTGAGGTAATGCTGCTCACAGGAGCTAACTCATATATGCCGCTTTTGGCCGTATCGCCACTTACAGCTTCAAAACTAAGCAGCCCGTCATTTATAAACCGTACGTGACGGATAGACTGCAAACCGCCCACTTGCCCCTTAACAAATTGTCTGTAATCATACGAGCGGCAACCCATGATCCCTTCCCCGCTCGCAGCACCACAAGAGGCCACATCGTAGACCTTAAACTCACCGGCCGTCTCATTATTGATAGCCACATAGCGTCCGTCACTACTGACGGCCACTTGCGACTTGAGGACTCCCGGACTTCCGGCCGTAGCGTAAGCTTGGCCAAAGTTGGTCACATCCAGCGTCGCTAAATTAATCCTCACAAACGACCCATGCAGGCTCTCAGCCACCAGCCAGCTGCCATTGTCCGAAAAGGCCATCGTCTGCGGATTGATGACAAGCGGCTGCCCACTGCTATCTTTTAGAGTGAGCTCGGGTGGTGCCGTAAGTTGTTTTGAAGTCAGCTCCCCCAGTACATTGCGCTGGTCACGCAGCAACCCCAATGGATTTTTATAAAGACTTATATATGACCCACCGTTGTTAGTGGCGTCCAGTCCGACTAGGTCAAGCGCCTGCGGCCAGGGTACTAGCACCTGATGGGCAGAATATGGTAAAAGGGGTAAACCTTCATCAGTTCCGTTGAAGATAACCGTGTCGCTATCGGTGTCCACCAATCCAAAGGCCGTCGCTGTAAAGCAGCCAGTCTGCATCGAGCTGCTGGCAACCAAGCGGTACGTCATAAGGGTGCAGTCCAGATTGCTCAGAAAGTTTGGTTCGCTCTGGGCACTACCGACCTCGCTCACCTTGCGCACCGCCATGTCTGATGGATTAGCCCACGCAGGTGTAGCCGGTTCGGCACCAGAAGCATGAATAAAAGCCTGTCCCGCTATCGAACCAGCTACTAGCTGTACTGCCAGCAACCACTTTACACGCCGCCACGGTATCCAGATTATAGCTTTCTTTTTCATTACGATTTGTACTATCGTTTGAAGCTAGGGCAATCACAAGCATAAGCGAACCAAAAACCCTCAGAGTTAAGGATAAGTTAATATTTGCTACCAGCACCATTACCAGTAGAAGTAGTCATCCTATACTTGCACGCTATATACTAGAGCCATGCAAGATAGCATATTCACCAAAATCATTAGAGGCGAAATCCCCAGCCACAAGGTCTACGAGGACAAAAACACGCTAGCATTCCTAGATATTTATCCTGTCCAACCAGGTCACGTCCTCGTCATACCGAAAAAACAGGTGGAGTTTGTGTGGGATTTAGAAGCAAAAGACTACCAGGCGCTCATGACAACCGTAAAAAAGGTTGCCTTACGTATGAGGAGCACGCTAAGAAAACCCTATATCCACTCACGTATCGTAGGCACAGACGTGCCCCATGCCCATGTGCAGCTTATCCCCTTCTCTACTAGCACAGAGCTGCGTAATGAACCAGATATGGAGGTCGAGCCAGATCATACTAGCTTGGGAAAAATGGCCGAAAAGCTTAAGTTTTAAGGTACAATAACACTTATGGTTTTACTATATTGTATCTTCTTTGGCGCTGGGGTCGCCGGCTTCGCCTACACTAAGCTGGGCCGCCGGGTCGGATACGAGAACCAGCAGAATGTCTGGACAATCGTGGGCATCTCGTTTGTCCTAGCGACAATCTTCTTTTACACGATTCTATCGGTTGTACTCGGAGTTCACTAGCCGTATAGTACTAGTCATTAGTTGAATTCCTTATTATTTACTAGTACTATATGGCTATGGATGAGAAAAGTTTGGGCAAAACATTGCAGGCTGCGCGCCAAACTGCCGGTTTGACCCAGCAGCAGCTCTGCCAACAAGCCAACCTCAGCTTCTCTACCCTTACCAAAATCGAGCGCGGGGCTATCAAATCCCCCTCCATCTTTACAATCCAGTCAATTGCCGGCGCCCTGCACCTCGGCCTCGACGAGCTAGTCGGCTCTGCCACCTCCGGGACTGCTCGGGGACGGACCCTGAGCAAAACAAAAAGCGGTGTCAGCTTTGTGTATTTTGACGTTAACGGCTGCTTGGTCCACTTTTACCAGCGGGCTTTCACCCAGCTGGCGCTGGCTACTGGGGCACCCTCTGACATTGTCGAGACAGCCTTTTGGCACTATAACGATGACGTTTGCCGAGGCATTATCAGCATCAGCGACTTCAACGCCAAACTTGCCGACCGCTTAGGGGTGAAAAGCGTAGATTGGCAGCAGTATTACCTTGATACCATTGAACCTATCGTCCAAATGCAGGAACTCCTCAAATGGGCCAGCGAACATTACAAAGTTGGCCTGCTCACTAACACAATGCCTGGCCTGGTAAGCGCCATGCGGCGCAATAACCAGTTACCAAATATTTCATACGACAGCGTTATTGATTCTTCAGAGGTAGCCGCCATCAAACCAGAATCAAAGATCTACGAAATTGCCCAGGAACGGGCCGGTACCTTATCGCAAGAAATCCTCCTAATCGATGATTCCCGCGTCAACCTAATGGCTGCCGAACGCCTTGGCTGGCACGTACTCTGGTTCGACGATTCACGCCCCGAAGAATCCGTGGAACGCGTCCGCGAAGCCCTCGAACCCGAAAAGCTTCGGTGAAGCTTTTTGTAGACGCGAGCGAAGCGACCTCGTTAAGATCATTGAAACTCTCACCTATGGTGGTCTAGAGCTTAGGTTAGGCTAGAGGCGGCCGGCAACAAAGGTTGCTTATCTCGCGGTGGGTGAGTTGAAACTACATAGATGGCGTAATGGTAAAACGCTGGATCTCGTGTTCGAGCGTTGCTAGAAGCTCCTGGGCCGCAGCAAGCTGTTGCTTAGTTTGTTCCACCACTGCACGCGGTGCGCTACGCACGTAGTTCTCGTTATCCAAGCGGCTTTCCAGCTGTTTGATGAGGGCAGTTTGCTTCCCTACCTTAATCTGCAACTCTGTTAAGTACGCCTGTGCTACGGACTGGTCAATATCAAGCCAGCAGCGGTGTTTAGTGCTCGTCAGGTAGAGGCCGCTCCCATCTTGGACTTCCGAGACAGCCTGCAGGCGCGCTAAACGCTTGAGATTAACGGCGTTGGCGCGCAAGAAAGATACATCAGTATAGTACAGCGTGACATCGGCCACTTTAAGGGCTCTCACCATAAAACGGATTTCAGTAACAATAGCCTGGATCTCTGAAAAATCGCTTGCTTGCTGGCTGTCATGACCAATAGCTTTTGTCAACAGGCGTGAGGTGAGAACTGAGCCCTGTTCCCAGGCTAGTGTCTGCCAGATAGTCTCGGTGAGGAAGGGGGCAAAAGGATGTGCTAGCAGCAGTACTGCCTCAAGCAAGTAAGCGAGCAAGAGCTTATTCGGCTCGGCCTTACTAGCTTCGATGTACCAATCTGCCAGATCATCCCAGATAAAGTGATACAGCGTGTCATAAGCCTCGCCAAACCTATAGTTATCCAAATCGGCCTGGATCTTATCTTGTGACTGTTGTAATTTACTCAATATCCAATGATCAGCAGCTGACACTGGCCTTACAGTTTCAGAGCCATCCGAAGACGCACTTGCGCTAGGATTATCCCCTACAGCCCCTTCAATGTAACGGGCAATATTCCAAATCTTGTTGGCAAAGTTCCGGTTAGCCTCAACCTTACTCCATCCCCAGTTCTGATCATTGCCCGGACTAACTCCCATAATTAGTGCCATGCGCAAGGCATCCGTACCATATTTGGGGATAACATCTAAGGGGTCAATGACTGACTCTGGCCGACTTTTGCTCATTTTCTTACCATCTTCGGCACGGATCAAACCGTGCAGGTAGACCTGCTTAAACGGTACCTGACCAGTCGTGTAGGTAGTAGCCAAAATCATGCGTGCTACCCAAAAAAATAGGATGTCCCAGCCGGTCTCCAGCACTGTTGTCGGGTGGTACGCCTGGAAGTCCGGGCTTTGTCTAAGTAAATCCTCTAACGAAAGCGAGTAATCCTGGGCCAGAGCCGGGTCTAGCAGCGTGCTCCAGGTCCATAAGGCCGAACTAAACCAAGTATCCAAAGTATCGGGATCCTGCTCCCATTCATGCCAGCCTTCGCTATGGTCAGTAGGAGGGTGTACCCCTACATACGTCTCTCCCTTGCCATCCAAATCTGTACGATACCAGACCGGTATACGGTGTCCCCACCAGATCTGGCGGCTGATACACCAATCGCGCAGGTTGTCGATCCAGTGGAAGTAGACTTTTTCGAAGCGCTTTGGGATTACCTCGATATCACCTTCCCGCACTACCACTTGCAGTACTTCTTTCAAGCTGCGCTGCTGCCCTTTCCACTCCACTACCGGCTTGTTGACATCCACGAACCATTGCAAGCGGATTTGCGGCTCTATAACACCTTTACCACGATCATTAATGGCCACATTGTGCGTATAATTCTCATCCGTTTTAAGCAGCAGCCCCTTCCCTGCTAACTTCTCTACTATTTTTGGCCGCGCTTCCTCAATCGGCATACCAGCAAACTCTTGGGCTATAGGTAAAAGTTTCCCGTGAAAATCAATAATTTGTTCTTTATCGAGCTTATGCCGCTCAGCAATCTCAAAGTCAGCATTACTGTGCCAAGGTGTAATTGTCATAACGCCTGTGCCAAATGTAGGATCGACTGCTTCATCTTTTATAACCGTCGCCGTTATCGGTCCGCTGATCCACTCAGCCTGGAAAGTATCGCCATGCTGGTACTGGCTATAACGCTCGTCGTTAGGGTGCATGACCACGTATTTATCACCAAATTTCGTTTCCGGCCGGGCGGTTCCTATCTGAAAAGGCCCATACTGGAACGTGTAAAACTTCCCCTGCTCTTCTGTGTACACAATTTCGTCGTCGGATATATTAGTTTGTAAATTTGGATCCCAGTTTACAATCCGGTTACCTCTGTAGATTAGACCGTCGTTATACATTTTTACGAAGACTTCACCCACTGCACGAGTAAGGGAGTCGTCTAAGGTATAGCGCAACCGTGTCCAGTCGGCGCTCGCGCCCATAGCCCGCATTTGGGTCAGCATAGTATCGCGGCTACCACTTACGAACTCCTTAGTTTTTTCTAAAAAAGCTTCCCGACCTATAGCATGTTTATCGGTTCCCTCTTCGGCCAGTTTTTTTTCGATAATAGCGTTTACGGGGAGTGCTGCGTGGTCGGTGCCTGGCAGCCAAAGCACGTCTTTCCCCTGTTGCCGGGCGTGCCGGGCCATTATGTCTTGGAGCGTCAGAAAAAGAGCGTGCCCCAGGCTGAGTGTCCCCGTTTCATTTGGCGGCGGCATACTAATAGAGAAGTGCTCTTTATGACTGTGAGGGTCAGCGGTAAATGCCCCGCTCTT
>JBBPZG010000019.1:0-8049 GCA_038199095.1 Saccharimonadales bacterium (SeqCode) | reverse complement strand
GCCGGCGGCGACTTTGATAAGGCGCTAGCCGCTATGCGCAAAAAAGGCCTGACCAAAGCCGAAAAGCGCGGGGAGCGCGAAGCCCGAGCCGGTATGATCGGCAGCTACAACCACGATGGCCGCATCGGCGTACTGGTAGAAGTCAACTGCGAAACCGACTTTGTAGCCCGCGGTGAGCTGTTCGGCGAGCTGGTAAAAGACATCGCCATGCATATCGCCGCTTCAGCACCGCAATATGTAAGCAGTGAAGACGTGCCAGCCGAAGACCGTGACAAAATCAAAGCCGAATTTGCCGAAAAGACAGCTGCCGAAGGCAAGCCCGCCGACATGATCGACAAGATCGTTGAAGGGCAGCTGAAGAAATACTATGGCGAACGCTGCCTGCTGGACCAACCATTCGTAAAGAATCCTGACCAGACCGTCGCCGAATACGTCAAAGAAAATGCCGCCCGTATGAACGAAAACGTCGTCGTCCGCCGCTTCCAGCGTATCGCGCTCGGCGAAGTATCTTAAATTCGGTGTATAGTTAAGATATGCCTGCCCCCGAACTACCTCCAGAAGACAATTTGCCGGATCACCGGGAGGACATATAGATATTATTTCCGACTTTGATACTGCCGTAGAAGATCTTCCTGCTTCGGTTAGAGAACCACTCGAGGCACGGCAGAGAGATGTTTGGGAGAAGCGGGAAGCTGCTCAAAATAACG
This sequence comes from Saccharimonadales bacterium (SeqCode), assembly GCA_038199095.1. Taxonomy (GTDB): domain Bacteria; phylum Patescibacteriota; class Saccharimonadia; order Saccharimonadales; family UBA4665; genus JBBPZG01. The sequence goes on along the minus strand of JBBPZG010000019.1, from coordinate 7,342 downwards.
ACAAAATCCTACGAGCGAGAATCATCGGCAATAATGCACTAGGAAAGGGGCTATAAAGGTGGATCTAAACCAGGTAGTAACAGATGCGCAGACTAAGTTCGCGCAGGCAGGCGAGCGGTTTAAGGATAGTTTGAAGAGTTTGCGGACGGGGCGCGCGAGTGCCAGTATGCTTGATGGGGTGATGGTCGAGGCTTACGGTACGCCGATGCCGCTGAACCAGGTGGCTACAGTTACCGCGCCTGAAGCGCAGCTGATCCAGATTACACCATTTGACCCGAGCAATTTGGCGGCGATATCTACCGCCATTCGTAATAATCAGAGCCTGGGATTGAACCCGTCGGATGACGGCCGGATAGTCCGCGTGCCTGTCCCATCTTTAACCGAAGAGCGCCGGCGCGAACTGGCCAAACAGGTCGGCCAGAAGCAGGAAGAAGCCATGATTTCCCTCCGCAACATCCGCCATGACGCCCTGGATGCCATAGATAAAGCCAAAAAAAATAAAGAGCTCGGCGAGGATGACGCCAAGCGCCTGACCAAACAAGTCGACGAGACCATGGCCAAGGTCCGTTCTGAGGCCGAAGCTACTGCCAAGGCCAAAGAATCAGAAATCATGACCGTCTAGCTCATTGTTTGCGTGCAACTTATTAAAAGAGTCTTAAGAGTGCAGATAAAAGTCTCAGTTTGCGTGAGATGTTATCAAAAGTATGTCATCCTGAAACTAGTTCAGGATGACAATGGACAATGAGTGAAGGGTCATTTTAAAATTCAAGTTACCAGTTACCAGTTACCAGTTACCAGTTACCAGTTACCAGTTACCAGTTACCAGTTACCAACCTAGGAGTGGGTAATGACGGTGGTGCCGATATTGGCCCAGTCGTAAACTTCTTTAGCTTGTGAATCGGGGAGGGAAACGCAGCCGTGGGAGCTATTAATCACGCCGAACCAACTGCTGGGGCGCCAATAGTTACCATGGATGGCGTAACCGCCGGGCAGGAAGTAGCTAATCCAGTGAACATGGGGTTGGAGGTACGGCGTACCGTTCGGATTAGTACCCTTCATATCCTGCACCGCCAGCTGCGAGTAAATTTTGTACTGGCCGATTGGCGTAGGGGTTGCGGGTGCGCCGGCACTGATTGGATAACTATGCGTCAACTGGCCGTTATCATAGAGGTACATCTGTTTCGTCACTACGTTAACTTCAATTAATTTGGCAAAGGCAGTTTGGGTCACTGCCTGGAAGGGGACTGTTTGCAGGGGGGTGGTGAACTGTATGCCTCTTGCATCTAGTAATGTTTTGGCGTATTCGCGGCTCTGGTTCGTGAGCGAAGCCGGATCAGCTAGTTTTGCGCCGTCATGGCCGCTCGCAATCAATTGGCTGCTACCATCAGGCCGGGAGATTGAAACTTGATTAACCGGTTCCTTCACGAATGTATTAGCCAGCTGAAGCATAGAAGCATTAATCGTCGCCGGATTTATATGTATGGAGTCCTCGGTGCCGCCTTTGCTTGTCGTGATCTGCAACCAGCCTTTAATACGTTCGGGGTTAAGCTGCATTGATTGGCTGCCAATAGTGAAGGTAGCTGGCTGCGACATGATGCTCTGAATTTTTGCTTGGAGCTGGGCATGCGGCACGGTGATATTTAAGCCTGCAATAGTGTGGTGGGGTGTGATTGCTGCATTACTAGCTGCGGCCGCACTGGCTTCAATGCGGTTGGCTCCATAACTGCCGGCGACAAGCGTACCGCTGCTGCCCACCAGCAGAAAGAGTAGGGCAAAGGTTATGAGGCTATAGCGCTGTACTACATCATAGGCTTGCACGCTGCAGTGTTTCAGAAACGGGAGCCACTGCGCGTGTTGTGGGACGGTGACAGGTCGCGTAGCTGGCGCCGCAGGAGTAACCACTACTGGTGCAGCCGGTACGGTAATAACGGGAATAGGCGTACTTACCGCCGGGTTGGCCGTTTGCAAACGCGGCCGCGCAATCACAAAATCATTACCCACAAAAGAAGCGGGGCTACCTGGACGACTCACTTTTTAACCTTTTTGTTACACGTTTTGGCTTTTTCTAAGCTAAGGATAATTATACACCCTCTGTCAATATCTGGCGACATTGACTAGTTCTTGGGCGCTGTTCTTGGTTCTTAGAACATGATCTGTGTATTTTTGTACTTGTCATCCTGCACTTGTTTCAGGACCCACGCGAACTCACTTTGCCTTATGGGTTCTGAAACAAGTGGAGGATGACAATGAGGAGTAGTTCGGATGTAATTTCTAAGAACCAAGAACTAGCGCCCAAGAACTAAGCAAGCTACAATAGATAGACATGTCGATTTTACTTTTAATCGTGGGAATCATTCTGTTCATCGGTCTAGTGGTAGTACACGAGTTCGGACACTTCATTGTGGCCAGGCGCAATGGGGTGGTTGCGGAAGAGTTTGGAATTTTCTTTCCGCCGCGTATCTATAAGCGCAAAATGAAAGGGGGATGGTTGTTCAGTATCGGTGCGCTGCCGCTCGGCGGCTTTGTGAAGCTGAAGGGTGAGCACGATAGCGACATCGAGCCGGGTACCTTTGGCGCCGCCTCGCTGTGGGTGAAGAGTAAAATTATGGCCGCGGGGGTGGTCATGAACCTGGTTGTCGCTCTTATATTGTTCACGATTTTGGCACTGGTTGGTATGCCAAAACTTATCGACAACCAGTACACGGTTAAAAGCGATACTAAGCCCGTATCCACACAGATTTTAACCGGTTATATCGAGCCCGGTTCACCGGCCGCCAAAGCCGGTCTGCAGCCCCAGGACCGGCTAAATGATATCCGTTTGCCAGGTTATAGCCCGATGGCCATTACCAGCACTAAGGCCCTCCCGTCGATTACCAAACAGTTCGCCGGCAAAAAAGTGCTACTTAATTACGAACGAGGCGGCCACGAACGTATGACCGAAGTGACACTACGAAGCAGCCAGGTAGTTGAGGCCAGCCGTAAAACGGACAACCCTAAGGGTTACCTTGGTATTTCACCGACCGAGTTTAGCCTGCAGCGCTCAACTTGGTCGGCACCAATTGTAGCAGTCGGCTTTAGCGCCCAAGTAACTGCGCTGACGTTCCAAGGACTGGGCCATGCACTTGGCGGCCTTGGCAGCCTAATCGCCGGTGGCCTGACTGGCAATACTACTGCCCGGCAGCACGGCCAAACAACAGCTTCGTCGCAGGTATCTGGCCCTGTTGGCATCTTTGTAATTCTAAAAGACGGTAGTTTACTGGGTTACCAGTTTATGTTGCTGATCATTGGCATTATTTCTTTGACGTTAGCAATTATGAACATTCTGCCGATTCCTGCGTTGGACGGTGGCCGCCTGTGGATTACGCTCATCGCCCGGGGACTCAAACGGCCACTCTCGGCCAAGCGCGAAGAGATGATTAACGCCATTGGTTTCATGGTGCTAATCAGCTTGATTATTCTTGTGACCTTCGTAGACGTCCACCGCTTCTTTTAGCCTTAAATATTTGCGTCATCCCTAACCGATGTGCTAGCAAAGACCCTCTCCTCCCTGTCATCCTAGCGCAGGCTGGGATCCAGTCAATCATGTATCCCGTGAAACTGGATGCCTTATACGCGCATTTAAGGGTACTGTTTAGTAATCTTTTCCGTGCATGCGGTGGCTTTTTTGGTTCTTTTTTGCCATTCAAAAAAGAATGGGAGAGGAGAGAGGTTTGGTTTGGGGATGGAGAGGGTGTGATGTCGCTAGCGAAAAGCTATTAGGAGTGCTTTGCACAGCAATTGACTGGGTCCCGGCTTTCGCCGGGATGACGCAAGGAGTGCAGGCTGTTCCAAGCTTGTCACTAACCACTAACCACTAACATCCTCTATAATAAACAGTATCGAAAATCCGACTGAAATTAACCGAACCGTAATCGAGCCGGTGCCCTGGAACCCGTGGCTGGCAGTAGTCTTTATGATACTCGTGTTTTTCGGCTCGCAGTTTGTAGCGGGCGCCATCGTGTATTTGCTGGGGTCCGTTTACGCCTCTCTCAGCCACCAAACGGCTGCCCACGCGCTTGATATAGTTAATAACTCGGTACCTTTCCAGTTTGCCTTTATTCTGGCAGCCGAGCTGCTCACCATCGGGGCTATTTATGGTTTTGTCCACCGTTATAAATTTAGTATGCGGGGTATCGGCTTACGGCGACCTCGCTGGAGTGACCTGGGTTATGGGCTGGCGATGGTGGTACCATACTACGTCCTGTATTTGCTGACGGTGGGCGTGGTCAGCCATTTTGTGAAGGGGTTGAATGTGGACCAGCCGCAGGATATCGGCTTTAATAATGTTCACGGTAGTGCCGCGCTTGCATTGACCTTTATCAGTTTAGTAATTTTGCCGCCTATAACCGAGGAGATCATGGTGCGCGGGTTTTTGTACAGCAGTCTCCGAAAAGTTATGCGGCTCGCACCAGCAGTCATCTTGACCAGCGCTATTTTTGCAGCAGCCCATTTGCCGGAAGGTGGGGCTGCCGGGCCACTCTACATCGCGGCGCTCGACACCTTTGTACTCAGCCTGGTGCTGATATATCTGCGCGAGAAGACCGGCGGCCTGTGGGCCAGCATCACCCTACATGCCATCAAAAACGGCATTGCCTTCACGGCATTATTTGTATTACATACTCATTAATGGTATAATTGTATTTTATTGAGTAAAAAAGAGCTAAATGAGTATCTTTTGATACTCAGAGGATAACAGTGTGAACGAACAATTAGATCAAGAGATCGTCGTCGTTAAATATGGCTCAGCCAGTCTGACCGATGAGAATGGTATGGATAGCGCTAAGGTGGAATATTATACTGAGCAGCTGAGCCATCTCTATGGCCGTTATGGTGTGGTTGTAGTTGGCTCGGGAGCAATTGCTGTCGGCCGTATACGCTTTGCGTCGCTTAACCCACATAATGAAGCTCCTATTTCAGAGCGGAGCCTAGCGACTGCTGGCAGTTCGGAAGCGTATAAACCATGGGAAGCAGCCTTTGCGAACAAGCACATTATCACTGGACAGATTCAGGTAACGCACCGGGAGATTGATGACGCCAGCGAAGGAGGCATGCTTAGTAAAACTTTGCATGAGAACCTTGATGTGGGCATGGTGAGTGTAGTGAATGAAAATGATGCACTGAGCGATTTGGAAATTGCCGCGCTAAGTTACGGTGGTGATAATGACGGGCTGGCTGCACACCTGGCAGTTATGATTGGCGCTCGGCACCTGTGTCTAATGACGGACGTAGAAGGTTTACTGACCGAGCAAAAAATTTTAGTACCCGAAGTAAATAGCGAAAACGCAGAATGGGCAAAGGGCTTGGCTGGTGGTGCGGGCCCGGATGGTTTAGGCCGCGGCGGCATGCATTCTAAAGTCGAGGCGGCCAGAAAGGCGGCCGAGAACGGCGTGGAAGCGCACATTGCCCATGCTCAAGAAAACCTTTACGCCGTCACCAATAGGCAATTGGGGACGCACTTTATAACTGAATATGACAGCACGGCGAGACTAGTGGGACAGTAATCACTTCCAATCGAGAAAACAGTCAGCTTTTATAGTATGATGAAGCGGAGGTACTGCCATGAGACTTTCGCAATTATTTACCAAAACAACCAAAAACGTGCCGGCCGACGAAACGGCACGTAACGCCCAATTGCTAATTCAAGCCGGCTATATCCATAAGGAAATGGCGGGTGTCTATGCCTATTTACCATTGGGTTTAGCGGTCGTGGAAAATATCAAGCAGATTATCCGCGAGGAGATGAACGGCCTCGGCTCAACCAATGAACTGATTATGACCAGCCTGCAGCGCAAAGAACTCTGGGAGACAACCGACCGCTGGGACGATGAAAAGGTCGATGTGTGGTTCAAAAGTGAGCTCAAAAACGGTACGCCGGTCGGCTTTGGCTGGTCGCACGAAGAGCAGATCACCAACATGATGAAGAATTATATCGCCAGTTACCGTGACCTGCCGGCCAATGTCTACCAGTTCCAAACCAAGCTCCGCAACGAGTTGCGGGCCAAGAGCGGCATTATGCGGGGCCGCGAGTTTGTGATGAAAGACCTGTATTCATACTCGCGTAGTGACGAGCAGCACCAGGCATACTACGATGCTGTTACGGCGGCCTACCTGCGGGTATTTGACCGGGTTGGCCTGGGTGACGTAACGTTTGTAACTACCGCCTCCGGGGGCGCATTTACCCAGTTTAGCCACGAGTTCCAAACGATCACCGAAGCCGGGGAAGACGTCATATATTTAGACCGTCAGAAAAAAATAGCCGTTAACGAAGAGGTCTATACCGACGAAGTCCTAGCCCAGCTTGATTTAGATAAATCCCAGTTAGAGAAGCTAAAAGCCGCGGAAGTCGGTAATATCTTTAGTTTTGGAACTACCAAAAGCGAGCAACTTGGGCTGTATTTTACCGATGAAGATGGTAGTGAAAGGCCCGTGGTATTGGGTTCATATGGGATTGGTGTCACCAGGCTGATGGGCGTTATCGCCGAACATTTTGCCGATAATAGAGGCTTGGTCTGGCCAGAAAATGTGGCGCCGGCCAAAGTGTATTTGGCGCGTCTGGGCGATGCGCCAGAATTAGTCAAACCGGCCGACGAGTTGTACGAGCGCTTGACAGTGGCGGGCGCTGAGGTATTATATGACGACCGAGACGTACGGCCCGGCGCCAAGTTTGCCGATGCCGACCTGCTCGGGATACCTTACCGGATTGTCGTGAGTGATAAGACTCTGGCAGCGAACAATTATGAGGTAAAGGCCCGCCAGGCCGATACCGCCCAGCAATTAAATCTTGACGATGTAATGAAAACGCTAGGAGTAATTGGGTAGGCGATTTATAATGTTTGGCAAATACGGTGTGACCGTTACTGGATCAATACCATAGTAGTGACTGAGAGGAGAGGGACCCCCATGAAAAAGCTGTTTCGACTGACCCAGGCGGGTGTTGACGAACTGAGGGCTGAATGCCAGGCTCTGGTAGCCAAGCGTCCCGACATAGCCGAAGCTATCCGTTCCGCCCGTGAGCTGGGTGACTTGGCAGAGAACGCCGAATACCAGACGGCCCGCGCCGAGCAGGAAAAAAACGATAACCGCATCGCCGAAGTTGAGAACATCCTGCAAAACGTCGAGATCATCAAAAAGCCGCGTGGCGACAGCAAAGTCCAGCTGGGCTCGAGTGTAAAACTCAAAAGCAGTACTGGCAAAACTAAATAATTCCAAATAGTCGGCACCGTAGAAGCCGATCCGCTAAACGGTAAAATCAGCGACGAATCACCGATCGGCCAGGCCCTGCTTGGCAAAAAAGAAGGCGAGT
>JBBPZG010000018.1:0-6381 GCA_038199095.1 Saccharimonadales bacterium (SeqCode) | reverse complement strand
GCTAGGTGGGCAGCCTGCAAGCAAAAGCGGTATACTGCTAGGTATTCATGCGTAGTTATACATATATCCGGCGCTGGCTGGCTTTAGTACTGGCAGTGGCTACCCTTGGCAGTGGCACCGTAACGGTGATAGCCGCCTCAAGCAAACCAGCCGCTACGAAAGCCACCACCCCGGCAACTACCAATAATATTTCGGGGGCGGTTACCCAGAGTTACAACGCCGACCCATCCGTACAAACAGGCATGATCGTTAAGCTGAAGCCCAAAGATCCGGCCACTGTCGTCCCCTTAGAAAATACGGAAATCAAGAGTTTGCTAGGTGTAGTCGTGCCCGCCGATAATGCAGCCATCGTCCTAACTCCCGAGCAGTCCAAACAACAACAGGTCTTAGTGAGTAGGTCGGGCCACTATACTATTCTGGTTAGCAACCAGAATGGACCAATCAAAACCGGCGATTACGTTACCGTGTCGGCGCTGGCCGGTATTGGCATGAAAGCAGACGGCGGTCAGGAGCAGGTAGTGGGTAAAGCGGCTGGGAACTTTAGTGGCACGGCCAATGTCATTGGTTCTACTGAACTCCAGGACACCTTAGGGCGTAAGAATTCTGTGGCAATTGGCCGTGTGCCAGTGGACATTGCCATCTTGCACAACCCATTGTTTCAAAAGACCGCTGACTACGTGCCAGGTTTTTTGGCAAAAGCCGCCGTTACCGTTGCCAACAAGCCAGTAAGTGCTGCCCGGATATATCTGGGTCTGGTGCTGATCTTCGTGACTACACTTATCACCGGTAATATGCTCTATAGCGGCGTCCGCAGCGGTATGATTGCCGTCGGCCGTAACCCGCTATCCAAAAAGTCAATTATACGTAGTTTGATCCAAACGGTTATTGCAGGGCTTATTATTTTTATTGCAGGGATGTTTGCGGTATACTTACTACTGAAGCTCTAATGCTTGAACATTACCAGAATGCACACTTTGGGCGTAAAGCTCCGCGCGTCACTCCGCCGTACCTCTGGTACGTCTCCGTTCTGTGCTCGCTTTCCATCTCAAACTGTACTATTCTGCTAATGTTCTGTAGTTGTTCCTATATGGGCATGAAAAGACGCAAAAATGAACATGGTGGATAAATAAACATGACAATCTGGTGGCTCGTCCTTATTTTGGCCGCGATCGGCAGCGCTGGCGTTGCTTTTATTTGGCTGGCGGTCCGGATTGGCGGTAGTGGTGGCAGTAAAGACCACCGGATTCTAGCCGATACGTACGAAGAAGCGGCCGAAAAAGATATTGAACACGTCTTTAACGAAGATTTCCGTGAGGAATTACGTAACCGCGGCCGGCTGCATTTTGAAAAAATCATCGGCGAGAATGCCATGTTCTTGCAACAAGACCTGCGCCTGACAACCTCGCAGCTCAACGAGTACATGAAAACCGAGATTACCCGGAAGCTCCAGGAAGAGTTCAACAAGTATGAGCAATCGATTATGGACGCTAAGCAGTTGGCAATTGAATCAATCCAGAAGACGAACGATGCTATCGATGAGCAGCGCCAGCAAATGGGGCAGCAGGTCCAGCAGGAGATCGTCACCGAGAAACAGCAGCTGCTGAAGCGCTTTGAAGAAAACATGACCGAGATCGTCAACCACTACGTACTAGCTGCCGTTGGCAACCAGATCGACCTGACCGACCAGCTAGAGTACATCCTGGCCGATATGGAAGCCAACAAAAAAGCAATCGTTGAGGACCTAAAAAGTGGCGCCTAAAACAACTCTGAACTCATTGCCTATGCTCCTCCCCGCTACAACCCAAGCTGGCGGCACCAGCCAGCAGTTTTACTCGTCACCATACCTGCAGGTATGCCTCCTTCCAAGAACTACAGTCCGGTACTCACCAGCTTGGCTTTCACTACCGGAAGGAGATAGGCAATGAGTTCAGAGCAAAAGAAGATGGTTGGGCTACCCCTGCTGGTAGTCAGTCCCGTCGATGTCGGGCGGTTGATTCGTGAGATTGAAACGATTGACGGTGTCATGGACCAGGCTGCGCTCCGCGGAGAGACCCAAGACCCCAAGCTGCCACGCACCAGCCTGCTGATGGATAAAACTATTGCTATGAATAAGCTCAACCTGGCCCAGCCACTGGACCGCCAGATTATGCAGGAATACCTGGAATACGTGAAAGCTAAAGCGCCAGTGCTGCATATTAGCTTTAGCGCCGACCCTTCGACGGCCTTTTTAGAGAAATTCATGGCGTACTTGCGGCGCGAAATAGACCCTTTAGTCTTGCTGACCATCGGCTTGCAGCCAAATATTGGTGCCGGCTGCATCGTGCGCAGTACAAATAAGTATTTCGACTTTTCACTTAAGCAGGATTTCGCGGCTAAGCGCCAGCTTCTCCGACAAGCCATCTTGCCAGCACCTGTTGCCCAGGAGGCCACAACATGAATAAATTTTTGTCATCTGTTATCAGTAATCAGTTGTCTGTAGACCATACGCAGGACGTACAGATAACCGATAACAGATCACAGATCACTGCTGTGCCGGAGACAAAAGCATGAGTACCGGCAATAAGCACTTTGATAAACTGGTCGCCGCCGGCAACCCGGTCGGCGAAGTTATAGCTGTTGATAAGTTCCTCGTCAAGGTTAGCGGTCTTCAGCCCTGTACCGTGCATGCCCTCATTATGTTTGAAGATGGCAGCAAAGGCTTTGTGCACCAAGTACAGCGCGATCAGGTGGTCATCTTGCACCTGGGTTCGGAAAGTCTGCGCGACGGCATGATCGCCGTGGTGCAGCACCAGGAATTAGTCTGCAAAGTCGGCAAGGACTTTGTTGGCCGGGTCGTATCGGTGACCGGTGATCCGCTCGATGGCAAAGGCCCGATTGCTGCCGACAGTGCCTGGCCGGTCTTCAATACCGCGCCGTCGCTCTACCAGCGTAGGCTTGTAGAAGACCAGCTGGAAAGCGGCGTTACTGCTATCGACGCCCTGTTTCCGATCGTCCGCGGCCAGCGCATGGCCCTACTCGGCGACAGTAAATCGGGTAAGAGTACACTGGCTACCCAGTTGACGATCAACCAGAAAAACACCGACCAGGTGGTGGTCTACTGCCTGATAGCTAAGCGCCGCAGCGACATCGACACTTTGCTGACGCGTCTGCAGGAAAATGGCGGCCTGGAAAAAGCGATTGTAGTCGTGTCAACCATGTTCGAGTCATTAATTATGAGTTATATCGCCCCCTACGTAGCCTGCTCGATGGCCGAATACCTGTGGCAAAAATGCGACCAGGACACGATTATTATTTATGATGATCTGACGAGCCATGCTCACGCCTACCGCGAAGTCGCCCTGTTATCCGGCGTTAGCCCGGGTCGCGACTCGTATCCTGGCGATATGTTCTATGCCCACTCTTCGCTGCTGGAACGGGCCGGCCGGCTCGATAGCAACGGCAAGTGCCTAACCAGTGTGCCTATGGTGCACGCTGCCAGCGGTGACATCACCGCTTACCTGCCAACCAACATCATGTCGATCACTGACGGGCAGTGGATTTTGGACATGGACACGTTCCGCGCCGGCATCCGTCCCGCCTTGAATATTGGACTTAGCGTTACCCGTGCCGGTGGTGTCGGCCATAACAAGCGGCAGAAAGACCTGGCCGCCAAAACCCTGAAGCTACTAGCCGCTTACCGCCAAGCCGAAGAGTTCTCGCACTTTGGTTCGGAGCTGGCTGTCGAAGCCAAACACGCTCTGTCAACCGGTAAACTGGTGTTTAATCTCTTAACCCAAAGCCCCTCTGACACCTTTTCGCTCATGAGCCAGCAGCTAATGTTCGATCTGGTGCTCAACCTCGCCGACGGAGAGGACCTGGATATTAGCGTGCTGAAGCTGAGTGTCCATGAGTACGCGGCCAGAATTGTAAGCGACGAAGATTATGATAAGATCCGTGACGAACTCAAGGCCAAATGTCTTGTCGAGCTGAAGGGTGCGCCCGAAAAACCCAAAGCTGCCGATACACCACCGCCTGCAGAAAAACCCGGTGAGAAAGACACTGCCAAGAATGAAAAGGCAGCTAAACAACCTGAGAAAGAACTAGCCGGAGCCAAGGTATGACTGCGCCGTGCCGGTTATCTGTTATCTGTTATCTGTTATCCGTAAATGCAGTGAAAACCCAACAGGTCACTGGTCACTGGTCACAGATAACATTTTTGCCCGGGGTGAAGTTGTGAAGCACCCAAACGAAATAGCCCGTGAAGAAATGTCCATGGGTACCCTCGTCGAGCTTACCAGCGCCTTTGAGGGCATTGCCAGCATGCGTATCGCCCAGATTAAAAACCAGGTGCTCCAGTCAACTAAATTTTTTGATGAACTCTGGGAAATTTATTCCCAGCTACGTGTCGACAGCCTATTTAGTTTTGGCCGCGAAAAAAACGACGCCCATATTATCGACAAGGAACTGTATATTATTATTACGGCCGAAGGCGGTTTTAGCGGCGAAATCGACCAGAAACTGATTCAGATTATGCTGCAGTCTTACGACAAGGACAAAAATGATATTATCGTCATTGGCCACCACGGTGCCGTCCAACTGGCCCAGCGGGGCATTGGCTACCGTAAGTACTTCAAAATGCCTAACAAAGACCAGAACATTAATGTGACGCCGATCATCCGCGAGGTCCAGCAGTACCGCAATACAAAAATGTTTTATCAAGAATATGTATCGCTGATGGTCCAAGACGTTAAGCGTATTGAGCTGAGTAGCGCGGTCAAAGAACGCGGTGGCGTCAGCGAGAAAGCCGAAGATATCATCAGTGAAGACACCTACATCTTCGAACCGAGTACCTATGCCGTGGCGGCGCACCTGGAGCGCTCCATGATGCAAATTGCCGTTAGCCAGCTTATCCTTGAGTCCAAGCTGGCGCAGTACGCCTCACGTTTCCGGGCGATGAGCGCCTCGCACCAGCGGGCCGACGAGTCCAAGGCGGAGCTCCATCTGGACTATAACCGTGCCCGCCGCAGCATCAAAGACGAACGCCTCAAAGAGATCATTAACGGTATCAAAAAAAGCCAGGCCGGAGCCGCAACATGACTACACTACGCAAGTTATCTGTTATCAGTGCTCAGTTGTCTGTTAGTCCTGCGTGGAACCTACAGATCACAGATAACAGATCACAGATAACAGACCCACGGAAGGTAAACTGATGGCGGGCACAATTATTACCGTAAAAGATTTGGTAGTCCGCGCCCAGTTTGACGATGACCCGCCAAGTTTGAACGAGCTGGTAGCGGTTCAGAACGGCCACAATACCCAGTTGCTGGTTGACCACCTGGAACCAGGCGGCGTCGCTTTTTGCCTGAATGTCCGCTCTGATTTGCGGATGACAAAGGGCATGCCCGTAGAACGCACCCACAAAGGGATAGAAATCCCGGTCGGCGAGATTACTATCGGCCGCATTCTGAACGCACTAGGCGACCCGCTGGATGGCAGTGGTGCAATCGGTGACGCCAACACCCCCCGAAAAGACATCCTCAAACTGCCGCCCCGTAGCACTAATTTTTCCGTTTCCAAACCGGAAATCCTAGAAACGGGCATTAAAGTCATCGACTTCTTCACGCCCTTTGTTAAGGGTCGTAAGATCGGTATTATTGGTGGTGCCGGTGTCGGTAAGACGGTCCTGACTATGGAGCTCATCAACAACATTGCCCGCTCAGGCAGCGGCCTGTCGTTCTTCGCCGGTATTGGTGAGCGTATCCGTGAGGGCCATGAACTCTACCAGACGCTAAAAGACGAGGATCTGCTCAAAAGCACCTGCATGTTCTTCGCACAGATGAATGAAAATCCCGTGCAGCGTTCTTTAATTGGTATCTCTGCCACGGCCGCGGCGGAGCATTTCCGCGACGAGCAACGTAAAGACATCCTGTTTTTTGCAGATAATATGTTCCGTCACATCCAGGCTAAGAACGAGCTGGCGACTATCCTGGACCAGGTGCCGAATGAAGGAGGTTACGAACCGACGATCTTCTCGGATGTGAAGGTGCTGCAGGACCGCTTGAGTTCCAACGAAAACGGTTCGATTACGTCGGTACAGACCATTTATGTGCCGGCCGATGATATTTCTGACCCGGCGGTACAGTTTATCCAGCACGAAATGGACTCTATCATCGTCCTGTCGCGTAAGGTGGCCGAACAGGGCATCCGTCCGGCGGTCGATCTTAACCTGACCACATCATCACTGCTAACTCCAGAAGTTGTCGGCGAGCGCCACTATCTGTTGAGCGTGCAGGTGCAGGCATTATTGCAGAAGTATGAATCGCTCAAAGGCATCATTGCCATCATTGGTGAAAACGAACTAAGCCCGGCCGACCGCTCAGACTACGCAAAAGCCAAAAAGCT
>JBBPZG010000017.1:0-9356 GCA_038199095.1 Saccharimonadales bacterium (SeqCode) | reverse complement strand
GGACTATGCCTACTACTTATTATTTTAGGGTTAATGCTAACTTATTATGCCTCATCGAGAGATAAGAAACGAATGAAAAACATGTTAATAGAAAATTTCGTCATTGCACTCTTGCCACCTTGGTTCTGATAGTTTAAGCAATAAATAAATTACTATAAATAAAAAGTTCAGTTGAAATTGTGTCTACGGTGGTCGGCCACAGCGGCTTGGCAGCGGTGGAGTGATACACTTGATATCTGTGCATCAAGTGCAGTTAAGCCTTAGTTCTTACGTGCTAAATAAGCCTGAAATTCCTGCCGTAACAATCTGCGCCAACGTTGAAACTCATCGTAAATGGGTGCTAAGATTTCAAGAGACGGGTCACCACTCTAAGTAGTTCAGTTAATCTGGGCTTTTTAGAGTGGTGTGTTCCCGTGGCGGAAGCGAAGCTCGGGCAGCGATAGCTGAGGGTTCGATAATGGTTGAAGCGCGTTTGTACTTGCATCGAGCACTGGAGATATTCTCTTAAAGCGCAGCGGCGGATTACCGTGAGAATACCTATTAAAATGTGGCGGAAAAGGGCAAAGTCCGCTAAACGTAAATACTTTCCGATACGTAGCTTTCTCTTCTATCTGTAAGAATTATTACTGAACGGTTATGCTAAAAGCATACAATTCATTTTAACAATACATCTTTAAGTACTTGTTTTAAAAAGGGGTCATAATTTATGAAGCAACCTATTACTAAAACCTTAAGCAGGTCGCTCTTAGCTGCTGCCCTCATCGCTGTAGTGGCAACTATGTCACTTTCACCATTGGGTGTACTTGCTTCCAGTCACCGCGAAGCACCGCTCATTACGGGTGACCCTAAAGCCGATGCCACTGACCTCTATGCTTTCGTGAGCCCAGATAAACCAGATACCGCCACTTTAATCGCTAATTATTCACCATTCGAAAACCCACCTGGCGGTCCTAATTTTGACTCCTTTGGCGACGATGTCCGTTATGATATTAACATCGACAACAATGGCGACGCAGTACCGGACGTCACCTATGAGTACCAGTTTAAAACTACCAGGCAGAACCCTAACACCTTTCTCTACAACACCGGACCAATAAACTCATTGGCTGACCCTAACTGGAATGTTCGCCAAACGTACACTCTGACTAGAATTACCAGTGCCGGTTCCACTGTGCTTGGAACCGATATCCCCACCCCGCCAAGTAATGTTGGTGCTAAGTCCACGCCAAACTACAGTAAGTTGCAGGCTGAAGCCGTCAAAACTGTTGGTAGTGTGACAACCTTTGCCGGTCAAAGTGACGATCCCTTCTTTGCCGACTTAGGAGGATTATTCGACTTGCTAACTATTCGTAAGGTTCCTGGCAACGCCGGTGGAGGACAGAGTGGACTTAATGGTTTCAACGTTCAGTCGATAGCCCTACAGGTCCCGGTAACTGATCTTACAAACGATAGCTCGCGTCCTACTGACCCTACGAGTCCGGCAGCCGTAGTAGGAATCTGGACAACTGCTTCACGACAAAGTACTACAGTGCTCGGGGGTGGTGCCTCGAAACCTAGCGGCGACTACGTGCAGGTATCACGCTTAGGCAACCCGCTTGTTAACGAAGTGGTCGTGCCCTTAGGCGCAAAAGATTTATTTAACAGCTCTAAACCGGCTGATGACGCCCAGTTCGCCAACGGCGTCGCAAACCCGGAACTAGGTACGCTACTAAATAGCATCTACAAAATTAAGGTTCCTCCGCAAGGCAATTTTGGTACCCCCCAGCAACGTGACGACTTAGAAGCTATATATCTAACGGGTATCCCAGGGTTGACTAAACCACCTAGCGGAGCTCCTTCTGAACAGCTGCGTTTGAACCTAGCTGTACCAGTGACCAAGAATCCAAATCGTCTCGGGGTACTCGCTAAAGATACCCAAGGCTTCCCTAATGGACGCCGCTTGAGCGACGATATAGTGGACATCTCAGAGCAAGCTGTGGCCGGTGCTGCCTATCCGCTTTTCCACAAGGACTTTACGCCTGACCCCCTGGCTACCAAGCTGGGTGACGGTGTAGACCATAACGACAAAGCCTTCCGTTCTAACTTCCCATATCTTGCCCTACCAAATGATGGCTACAATACCGCCCTTGCTCCTGTCAGCCAGTCCAAAGCGAACAGTGGTGGTAATGGATCTGGCAATACCTCAGTCGCTGAGATTGTAGGTGTCGCAATAATAGCCTTAATCGTCGGGATACTCATAGCTTCAGTCGTTAAGAGGCGGCCGGTTGTTGCGGAAAGATAAATATATCTTTACCAATGCAAAGAGTTTAGTAAGATAAAAATTTCACTTTAGCCTAGCAGACCTTGAAATAATAGGTCTGCTAGCTTTATAACCCTCTAGAAGATAAACTTAAGAAAGCAAATGTCGCACTACTCCCCGCCCCTACAACGCATCATTAGAGCTTCGAAAAAGGCACGCTATGTAGTACTTGTTACCGGAGGTTTATTGATTGTCGGGGGCCTACTCATTGTTACCCACCGGTCATCATCGGATAGTCAGCAAAGCCAATCCATTAGCGCGCTCGACAAGTCTATAGCAACGGCTAAAAACAAGCTTTCTGCCAATCCCAAAAATGCAACGTTATTGCTCACTCTGTGCCAGGATTACTTACAAAAAGTTCGTGAAACTGCCGATACCTCCTATTATGTCAAATGTGATGATCTTTTGCAGAAGGCTGGGTCCAGCGACCCAAATAATCCAAATGTGAGTGCTACCCAGTCATCCCTTGCCTATGGCCGGCATAATTTTGCGGTAGGTTTAGCCTTAGCTCAAAAAGCCTTAAGCCTGAACCCTACCCATGCAGCCTATTATGGTTTAATTGGAGATGGGCGGATAGAATTAGGGCAATATACTGAAGCGGTAAATTCTTTTCAAACCATGGTAGATAAACGTCCCGATTTGAGTTCATACAACCGGGTGGCTTACATCCGGGAGATTTACGGCGACGTCAGTGGTGCAGAATCTGCTCTGAATAACGCAATAAGTTCAGGTTCCTCCTTCCCCGAAAATGTCGCCTATAGCCAAGTAGAGTTAGGTAAGCTCTATGCCAGGACCGATTTAGGCCGGGCGGAGCAAATGTATAAGCAAGCCATGGCCACCTACAAAAATTACCCCCCGGCGCTCGAAGGCTTAGGAAAAGTAGCTTTTGGACGTAACGACTATGCCAAGGCCGTCAGTGATTTTGAGCAGGCGTTTGCTGCGCTGCCGCTTGCCCAGTACGCCAATGATCTAGCTGACACATATGGTGTACAGGGCAATAGTAATAAAGCCTTGCAACAATACTACTTGGCAGATTTAGCGTTTGATAAATCGTCGAGTGGCGGAGTTAACAATGATTTTGAAAAGGCTGTCTACCTAACTAACCACGGTAGAGATCTTCAAAAGGCGAACGCCTTATCACGTAAAGCGGCCGTAGACCGTCCTAATATTTTCTCATACGATGCACTGGCTTGGAACCTGTATAAGGCCGGAAATTATACAGAAGCCCAGGCCAACATTAACCATGCCTTAGAGTTGGGTTCCAACGAACCGGTCATTCTCTTCCATGCCGGCATGATAGCTGCCAAGCTCGGCCAGAACGACGAGGCCAAAACTTATTTACAGAAGGCCTTCGCCAGCGACCACTACTATTTGGAGTCACATTTCTCACTGTTAGATAAACGGGCTGGCGAACAGACCCTAAAGCGTCTCTAGGCTATGATGAAGTGAAGCGGTACATTTTAAGCTTATCGGCAGCCGTCTTCGTAGTCTTAAGCCTAGTTTCGTATTCGCCCCCTCAAGTATCGGCGCACGTTTTGTTACCGCAGAATGTGGTTAAGTATATAAAAGAACACCCGGACGCTTCTCCACAGGAAATTGAAAACTATATACGCGGTAATTCCCCTTACCTGTCGAAAAAAATTAAAAAACAACAGGACGTTATTAAAATAGTCCACCAAAAAACTACCTTTTTCAATAATGCCTTTGACTTTATGAAGCTTGGCGTTACCCACATTCTGAGTGGCCCGGACCACATACTTTTTGTACTGTCATTCTTGCTGGTGTTCACCGGTATAAGAGACGTTCTAAAGTACACTAGTACGTTTACGGTTGCCCATAGTATTACGCTGATATTGGCCGGATCTGGCTTGCTTGTGCTTAGCTCCAGGATAGTAGAGCCAATGATAGCTTTTTCTATTGCGGCAGTGGCGGTTACCAGTGTGTTCTTCCGTAAAATAAGTTATCTCGGGTCTACCAAAGCTAAGCTGGGCATTATATTTTTCTTTGGGTTGTTCCACGGCCTGGGGTTTGCCGGTCTTTTAAGAGAAATCCAAGTCCCGCCTGATAAGTTTTTAGCCTCCTTATTCTCTTTCAATATAGGGATAGAAGTCGGGCAACTAATAATCGTAGCTATTGCCCTGCCGTTTATTTATCTGTTGCGTCATAAAAGCTGGTATCCGGCTCTCGTTAAAATTGCCTCTGTCATAATTGCTTCTATTGCCCTAACTTGGATGGTCCAACGTTTACTAGCGTGATGATAAACGCCTGAGAAGTGGGTATATAGGTTGCTTTTCCAATGAGGAGGCTAGAGGCTAAGCGTGGAGTCACAGCAAGTGCCAGTGCATTTAACAGGGAGTAATAATGTAATCTGCAAATCTCAGCTAATCCGGGATTTAGATTAGCCACGTTGCGCATTAAGAGGGCAGTTATATGGTGCACACGGAAAAACAGCAGCTCCGCAGTGATTTACTAGCCCGGAGATACCAACTCTCTCAAACCTATGTTCAATCCGCCAGCTTTGCCATTATACGTAAGCTTATAGATGTGATTAAGTGGCGCGACGGCTTGGCCGTGCATGTGTACCAACCGATGTTAGAGAAGAATGAGGTCGATACGCGTCCGTTACTGAAATACCTACGATCAGTACAACAGAATGTTGCATTATACGTAGCATCTCAAGATGATCGCCAGCCGCCTGGTATACAGTTCGATGTGGTGATAGTACCTATGTTGGGCTTTGATAGGGCGCGCAATAGGTTGGGATATGGCATGGGTTACTATGATAAGTTTCTTGCCCAGCAAAAGGCTGCGGTGTCTTATGGGTTATGTTTTGCTGCTTGCGAGATCGGCCAAGGTGTTCCCCGGGAGCCGCATGATATGCGGCCGGACTATATTATTACTGAAGCTCAAGTTATTGGATTTTAAAAGTGCGTATAATTGTAATCACATGCAGCCAATACGCACATTTGCCGATGCTAATCACGCACTTTCACGCTTTCGCCACGTAGCGGCGCCTGGAAGGTATACACTTGATCGCATTATAAAGTTTATGGACTACCTGGGTGACCCTCAGAATAACCTGAAAGTTGTCCATGTAGCTGGCACATCTGGCAAGAGTTCTACTTGCTACTACATTGCTGCGCTTTTTCTACGGGCGGGCTGTAAAGTAGGCCTAACGGTTTCGCCCCACGTCGATGAGATTAATGAACGGCTACAGATCGATCTTCGGCCACTTGAGGAGTCCCTGTACTGCGAGCACCTTGGTAATTTCTTATCAAAGGTTTATAAAAGCGGCATACAGCTCTCCTATTTTGAAGTGCTTGTAGCATTCGCTTACTTTCAATTCGCGCAGCAAAAGGTGAAGTATGCGGTGGTCGAAGTCGGTTTGGGTGGATTGCTCGATGGCACCAATGTGGTAGCCCGGCCTGACAAGGTCTGCGTAATAACCGACATAGGCCTGGATCATATTGAGGTCTTAGGTACAACTTTAACGCACATTGCCCGGCAAAAAGCCGGCATCATACATCCTGGCAACCACGTATTCATGCTGCAGCAACCAGCTGAAGTTATGGAGCCTGTCGCGACTATTAATTCGGAGCAACGTGCCATACTCCATATAGAAACGGCGCACGTAGCTAGCCCTTCTCTTCCACTGTTTCAGCAGCGTAACTTGAGCCTGGCTGAAGCTGTGGTGAACTATACCCTCAGAAGAGACGGCCATTCGTCGTTAGACATTAGCGATCGTGAACAAGCCTCAAAGGTCTACATACCGGCGCGTATGGAAATGATTGCTTACCACGACAAAACAATTATCCTCGATGGTTCGCATAATGACCAGAAGGTCGGTGCTTTGGTACGCAGTATACAGGCCAGATTTGAGGGTGTACCAGCCATACTGCTGGTTAGTTTCGGCACAAATAAAGGTAATAGCTTGCAGCCAGCCCTGGAGCAGCTCCGGTGCCTCGGTGATCATATAGTAATTACTACGTTTTCGACCTTACAAGATGAGAAGCGGACGGCGATTGAGCCGGCTGTCGTAGCTGGAATTTGTAGACGGCTGGGGTTCAAAACAATGAAAACAATTGCCGACCCAGTCCAAGCTTTGCATGAAACATTAGTATCCTCTGAACAGTTGGCTGTCATAACCGGCTCGTATTATTTATTGAATCATATTCGTCCGCAACTGAGAGACTACATACGACGCCCTTACCCTACTTGTGATAAGGTTGACCAGCGTTAATAGTACTAGCTCGGTATAAAGCTTCCAGTAGCACTATCATAGCTAAGTCGTGCGGAAAGGTGAGCTGGCTCAGGCTCCACAGAGTTTTTGCTTGTGCGAGTATTTCTTTTGGCAGACCTTCTGGGCCACCGATTATCAAACTGACTTCCCTGCTCTCTAATGCCCTTTTTTCTATGAACTTGGCGAGTTCCATACTGGTAAATTGTTGACCAGCTAGATCGAGGGTAACTATGTACGAGCCTTGGGCGGCTTCTAGTATGTGGGTGGCGTCATTATGTTTGTCAGGGATATGGGTGACGCGTAGTGAGTGGTAGTGGCCCAAGCGTTGCCAGTATTCCTGCCAGCCGGACTTAGCGTAAGGTAGTTTAGGTTGGCCGATAGTGATGAGGTGGAGTTTCATAAGCTTTTGCTAATTACTATACGGGGTCTTTCGACTCCGACCCGGCACATCGGGACTCCGCTCAGGATGACGGTGCCGTAGGGAGGCTATAGTTCGATTAGGCTGTCGGGTTTGTGGGCGGCAAACTTGCCGCTGGTGTCGCTTTGGACAATGTAGCGTGGATTATCGCGGCTAGCGGTTATCTGTAACCCCTGATAGGTAGTGTCATTAGTAACCTTTTTGACGATACGGCCACGAGTTTCGCCTTGCGGCGTATTCCAAGCCACCATGGTGCCTAGCGCGAAATTTTTCATGTCGGTTTCTCCTTTGTAACCCCACTTTAGCGGAAAACTGACGTGCTGGATGTAAAAAAATTAATATCTATAAAATATAAACTATATTTAAAAACTACTTAAGCTTGACGATTGGCAGTTCTGCCCAATTAGTGGTGTAGCGGGGGCTGCGCATTTGGTGCTTAGGTTCCCAGGCCTTACTGAGGTTTTCAGCGGCGTAGTGGACGGTGCGCTTGCCATACCGGTTGTTGAGGGCATCGAGGGCTCGGAGGCGGGCTTGGGAGCGCCTGTCGCTGGTGAGGTCGACGTAGCCTAGTAAGTCGGCCTGCATGTCCTTTGAGCTTACAAGGTCATATAGGAGGATATTGGCGCGGTGGTACTGGCGGTTAGGCTGGAACATGGCTTCCATTTGATGTACGAGCCCGGCGATGATGCGGCCGGTATCGGCTGTCGGTGTATCGAAACGGATGATCCGGTACTGGCGCATAAACCCGGGCTTGTGCTTATTGGTGTTTATGGCGATGACCGCCGTGCGGGCCAAAAGCTTTTCGCGGCGCAGCCGGAGCGTTGCCCGGGCCGTCAGGCTAGCGATGGCTGCTTCGATAACAGCAAAATCGGTTGTATCTTCGCCAAATAGCCGGCCGTGCATGACGCTCTGGCGGATCTTACCGTATAGCTCGAGCGGGTGGCAAGCCGTACCGTTTAGTTCTGTGACCATCTGCCGGCCATGAACGCCCATCATCTGTTTGGCCCATTGTGGGCGCATGTTGGCTAGATCGAGTGCGTTATAGATACCTTCGGCGCGCAGCCGTGGAGACAGGCGCCAGCCGACACCCCAGATATCTTGGATAGGCGTGCGTAATAAGTAGTCCTGGCGCTCGCTGGGCGGGAGGGTCGCGAAGTCGAGTACGCCGTCTAGATGGATATCTTTTTTGGCGCGCTCGGCAGCCAGCTTGGCCAGTGTTTTGCTCGGGGCTATACCGACTGAGACTGGCACGCCAACCTCACGCAGGATGCGGTTCGAAACCCTATAGCCCCAGACCTGGTAGTCAATGATACCGAGCTCACTGAGATCCAAGAAAGACTCGTCCACCGAATAAACCTCGATGCGCGGCGTAATTGCCGTTAATAAGCGCGTGATCCTTTCTGAAATTTCACCATACAGCTCAAAATTAGCACTGAACTGCACCACCCCGTGCTGCTTAAACAGCTGGCGGTACTTAAAGGCCGGCGCGCCCATCGGAATACCGAGCTGTTTGGCTTCGTTACTGCGGGCTACCGCACAACCATCGTTACTCGAAAGTACCACCACTGGCCTGCCCTCCAGGTCTGGCCGGAAGATACGTTCGCAGCTTACAAAGAAGTTATTGCAATCAATTAGGGCGAAGATTTGGTTCATGACTGTCCGTTAGCGTTTGTACTGGTGGACGATGGCCGTAACCACGCCTAGTGACTCGTCATGTCTGGCTAGCTGGTGGTTGCGGCTGATGCTGAAACCGCTGTCCTGCCAGCTGATCACCAAGTCGGCCGGCCGCGGCCGCAGTGCCCGGTCAATAACGGCAATGTCGCCGTCAAATACTCCCTGGTCGGCCCAGTGATGGCCGCTGATCCGGAATAGGTAGGTGCTGCTGGGGTGGCGAACCAGTAGCTGGTTAATATCGAGGGCTAGCGGCTGGCCGCGTCCCCGCTGGTCAATTCCCGGGTTGGGAAAGCCGGTATGTACCGAGACCCCGTCGCTGCCGTCGCCGTGGGCCATAATTTGTAGATCGTCCATAATTGTTTCTCCTGAGTTTTCATTGTTATCCTCGCGTACTTTGGTATTCCGGCACATTTCGGGCGAAAAGGGGTTCCCAAAAAACTTGTTTTGCGGGGCTAAAAGCCTGCGCCGCCCGTTCCACCGTACACTTTGGTACGGCTCCGCTCTCGTGCTCAGCTTTCATCCCAAACTGCACCAGACTACGAAAGTCTTTAGTTAATTCCTTAAACATGGTTAAACCGTAGCCCGCATGTTGACCAGGCTCCAGTGGTTATCACTGTCCTGGCGCAGCCGGTATTCGGTCTGGCCGTCACTGACATCGAACAGCTTGATGAGCTGCTGGCCCTTTTGCACTAAATAACGCATACCTGATTCTACGAAGGTGTACT
>JBBPZG010000016.1:0-5352 GCA_038199095.1 Saccharimonadales bacterium (SeqCode) | reverse complement strand
TATAGAAGCAGCTATTACACGTGAGAAGCAACTTAAGAGCTGGCACAGGCAGTGGAAAATAAACCTGATCGAGTCTGTAAACACTGAATGGGAGGACCTGGACATTTTACTTCGTATGGGTCCTGAAACTAGTTCAGGATGACAATAGAGATAGCTTTACCCCAAGCTTTTCACCTGCGCACCAGTGTTAGAAGTGGATGAAGACGAGGCTGCCGACGCTGACGTGGCTGCGGGTGGAGTAGCGGCCGTCGAGTGAGGCATTGTACTGGCTGAGGTTGAAGGTGCCGTCGCCATTGACGCTTTCGACGTACATAGCATGGCCATAGGCACCGGCGTTGCTGATGGCAATATCGCCGGGCTGCGGATTCTGATCAACGGGGATACCGGCGCGGCGGGCATTATCATCCCACTGGTTAGCATTGCCGACCCCGCCCCAGTACGGCATGTAGCGGCCGGAAGCGGCAACGCGGAAGGCAGTGTAACTGACACACTCGCGGTTATACATGCCCCAACTGTCGATGACTGAGTCTTGCGGGATGTTACACCAGCGGCCCGGATAACCGCCGCCGCAAGCTGCGCCCGTACCGGCGGCCCCCCCAATAAAGCGGGCGTTGGCGGCAATCTGCTGCCGGCGCAGATCGGAAATCTTACCGGAGTTAGCGGATATTTGAGAATTATAAGCAGCTTGCTGGCCTTCGTTATAAGCTAATAATTGCTGTTGCTGGGCCTGGGTACTGGCCAGTTGGTCGTGCTGCTGCTGTTCGGAGGCTATTAATACGTCCAGCTCGACCTTCTGTTTTTGCAATTGCACCTGGAGCGCGGCGATTTCTTTGATGGTGGTATTGATCTTATTCTGGACGGCCGTACGGTATTCCTGCTTATCGACATACTCGCTGAGGTTTTTGCTGGTAGCCAGCTCCTCGATAGTACTTAACTGTCCGTCGATATACATTGTTTTGATGTCTTCGCCAAGATATTTCTTTTCCAGATCGACCTTGTTTTTGGCATCGGTGATCTGTTGCTGCAGACTCGCCTGCTGGGCTTGGTTAGCCGCCATAGAGGCCTGGAGAGCACTGACTTGTGCCTGGAGCTGGTTAATAGCGCCCTGGTAGCTGCCCGCTTGGGACTGCAAGCCGTTGACCAGGTTCTGGGTATCGGCGTTCTGCGCCCGCAAAGCATTAATCTGAGCATCGTACTGATCGGCATGAACAACTGCTGCACCGCCAACCACGCCAAGGGCCAGCAAAATTAGCGCCAAGGCGCGCACATTCATAAATATTCGGGTAGTGATTTTTTGTTTTGGCATAGTTTTTATGTTGGTTATGCTAGCCATCACTATATCACGCTTATGCAAATCTGTATACCCTCACGCTCTGCTGTCGCAGAGCAATTATCATTTAACAATTTTCAATTCACAAATCACTCAACTCGTCCCCTGGTAAGGTGAGTAGGATCTTCACAAAATGGTACAGTCTGGGATGAAGCGCGAGTACCGAAGCGCAGCGCACTTTAAGGTGCGTGAGCATCGGAACGCAGTATTTCGCCCGGAATGTGCCGTTTTGTGAAAGTCCCGTTTTATTTCGTTTTGAATTTAAGGTAGCGGCGGGTCGCGATTATAGAAGAGACCGCTCCTATCACTATACCAATAGCGATTTGGAGAGTCAAAAATACCCAGAAGTGCGCGTCGAAGTACTCGTTGGCATAATTGATGTCGAGCAAACCCAGGCTGCTGGCCTGCAGCGCGGTGCTGCTCGCTAAGAACGCCGAGTTGACAATCAGTATCGACACCACCGCTGACAAGATACCGTAAATAATACTTTCGACCACGAACGGCCCCCGAATGTAATTAGTACTAGCGCCCAGCAGACGCATAATGGTGATCTCGTCGCGGCGGTTAAAGATGGCCATTTGGATGGTATTAAAGATGATTAGCGCGCAAATGACGGCAAAGACAATTACCGTTACCACGCCAATTTTGCGCAGCACATTGGTAGCGTGAGTTATATTGTCGATCGCCTGTTTGCGGTCGCCGTTATAAGACGGTGAATCAGCCGTCTGCAATTTGAGGTTTTCGGGCTTAGTCAGGAAAGTTTTGATGTCCTGGACTTCATTAAGGTTGCGGGGGTAAATCTGAACGGTAGCCGGTATGGGGTTACCCGCTTCCGTAGCAGCTGTGATTAGGTTTGGATTAGCTTTGTTTTGGGTGACATAACTTTTCAAAGCATCTTGTTTGTTTAAGTATTGCACGCGGTGAATTTGTGGTTGATGCTTTAACTCGCTAACTAGCTGCTTGGCCTGGGCGTCGGTGGTGGTGTCTTTAAGATAGGCAGAAACCGAAATTTTATCGGTAATCTGGGCAATCGTATTTTTGAACGTGGCGTTGGTAATAAGCGAGAACAGAACGATGGTAAGCGTCACGACCATCACGGCCATGGCGGCGATGGCTAGGGTGATATTGCGCATAAAGTTCAGTGTGCCGGTGTGGGCGATGCGTCCGAGAGTGGTTAAGCGACGATGCATGACTTTAGACCCCGACCTGTTAATAAGCAGTTTTTGTAAGCGGCTGCCTCGATTGGCTCCCGGACACTCAGACTTGAGAGCTGTTTACCGGTTTTTGGTTTTTGGTTTTTATTCAGCATGATAAGAGGCGTTAGCGCGGTCGCTGGCAATTTTACCGTTTTGGATAGTGACAACGCGGCGCTTGAGTTTGTTAACAATTTCCTGATTGTGAGTAGTGAGCAGTACAGTCGTGCCATAGCGGTTAATCTTTTCTAGTACTTTAATGACGTCCCAAGCATGTTTAGGATCCAGGTTACCAGTCGGCTCGTCGGCGATCAAGATACGCGGCTGGCGGACAATTGCCCTGGCAATGGCGACACGTTGCCTTTCACCGCCGGAGAGCTCGCGCGGCATACGGTTCTCTTTGCCCT
This sequence comes from Saccharimonadales bacterium (SeqCode), assembly GCA_038199095.1. Lineage (GTDB taxonomy): Bacteria > Patescibacteriota > Saccharimonadia > Saccharimonadales > UBA4665 > JBBPZG01. The sequence goes on along the minus strand of JBBPZG010000016.1, from coordinate 2,422 downwards.
TCAGGTTTACAATGTCGAGGACCTTAGGTACGGTGTGCTTGATTTCGCGGTTGCTGATACCTACGATTTCGAGAGCAAAAGCCACGTTTTCGAACACCGTTTTGTTCGACAGTAGTTTGAAGTCCTGGAACACCACGCCAATCTTACGGCGTAATAACGGTATATCTTTGTCTTTTAATTTATCATAGTCGATGCCGCCGATGATAATCTTGCCTGATGTAGGCCGCTCTTCACGTGTTAAGAGTTTGAGCAGCGTCGTCTTGCCAGCACCGCTCTGCCCCACCACGATCACAAACTCTTTAGGGTCAACATGCAGCGAAATCCGGTCAAGTGATGGCCCATGAGCACGATTGTATGTTTTTGTTACCCTGTCTAGCAGAATCATTAGCACTATTATAGCATCAACTACGAGTATCTAATACGCTAGTCAGGCTTGCCGACTACGAGTAGCGTACCATTATCGTAATCAAATGTGGTACCAGCGTGTATGGCAAACATTACTTCATTAATCCGTTCCCAAGATTTATGCCGCGACTGAGGCCAAGGGTTATAGACCAAAAACTTTTCTTTACCATAACCACCAATCACTACAAAGTGATAGCCACCCTCGTTTTGGCCTATTGCTTTAGCATAAGTAGAAGCGCCCACTAACTTGTTATGATCAAGTGCTTGGGTAATATGGTTAGCATTAGGAATTTCGGTAACTAAGCCTCCTCCTTTATCTATATAACGCAAAAGGCTCTCGATTGTTGCTCGTTTGCCCTTGTCTCGTTCGTTATCTTTAGCTACGACAACTTTTTTTCTAATTGCTTCAGGCGTGGGGTTAGAATGTAAAAAGTCTCCGTCAAAGACTAATGGATTTGCTGTTACTACTGTGACTTCTAGCCCATACTCGATGAGAACGACAGCATTATCAAATGAAGTTGTGCCAAAATAAGACTTAGGTACTTTGGCAATTACCTCTTCTTGATTGTCAGTTACATGAAAAAAGTCTAGAATCATCGCAGCCGAAACAGGACCGCAATCCTCTGAGTCAGGGCCTTGTATATGAAGCGGGACGTCATGAGTAATCATATAGTTACAGTCTAGCAAACTAGGCGTTCAGGGTGTGTTCGAGGTAGGCGTTGATGAGAGGGTTGAGGTTGCCATCGAGGACGGTGTCGGGGTCAGAGGTTTCGTAGCGGCTGCGGAGGTCTTTGACCTGTTTGTAGGGATGGAGGACGTAGCTGCGGATCTGGTTGCCCCACTCGGCTGACTGGTTGGGGCCTTTGAGTTCGCTGAGAGTTTCGAGGTGCTGCTCTAGTTGGAGCTGGGCTAGGCGGGAGCGCAGGATGGTCATGGCGGTTTCGCGGTTTTGCAACTGGGAGCGCTCGTTTTGAATAGCGACAGTGATGCCAGTTGGCAAGTGGGTCACCCGCACGGCCGAGTCAGTGGTATTCACACTCTGGCCACCATGGCCGCCGCTACGGTAGACATCGATTTTTAAGTCTTTACCATCGATTGCCAGGTCATCGGGCTTGTCAATCTTGGGCATGACCTCGGCTTTGGCGAAGCTGGTTTGGCGCAAATTATCGCTATTGAATGGGCTAAGCCGGACCAAGCGATGGACGCCGTTTTCGCCCTTTAATTTGCCGTACGCGAAGCTGCCGCTAACTTCTAGGGTTACACTCTTTAAACCGGCTTCTTCGCCAGCAGATTCTTCTACAACTATAGTGCTGTATCTGTTATTTTCGGCCCAGCGGACATACATTCTGAGTAACATTTGTGTCCAATCCTGTGCGTCGGTTCCACCCGCGCCAGCTGAAAGTGTCAGAATGGCATCGTAGTCGTCATAGGGCCCATTAAACTTCAAATCTTCTTTAAGCGCATCAAATGCTTGTTGAATACCGGCTACTTGCTGGCTAAGTTCGGCCTGCATTGAACTATCTTCGAGCTGTATAAGCTCGCTCGCTTCGGTAATGTTCTGCTGCAGCTGCAGCCAAGGCTGGACGCGTACTTCGAGCTTAGCGATCTGCTTCATAACTTCCTGGGCCTGGGCCGAATCATCCCAAAAGTTGGGCTGTTGGCTGGCTGTCTGGAAACCGCTCAATTGCTCGGCTAAGGTTGCGATTTTTAGACGATCGGCTGCATTGTTGATATCGGTCTGTAGACTGGCAGCCTGCTTGCACTGCTCTTCCATAATGGTTTACCGGCCTATCATCTGTTTAGGTGGTTTGACTGATCCCTGCCAGAGTGGGTTGAGTTTGTCTTGGAGTTCCTGGGCGAAGTCTTTGCCGCAATTACCTAGAACGCCAAAGCCCCATAAATTTTCGGTAAACATAGCGTTAGAGACCGAGATTATTTGCCCTTTGTTAACAGCTTTGATACGTTCCGGAACGCGGTAATAATCATCGATAACACCATCAAAAAAGTAGCGCCCGGC
>JBBPZG010000015.1:0-9903 GCA_038199095.1 Saccharimonadales bacterium (SeqCode) | reverse complement strand
GTGGGACCCGAATCACGAAACTCCCACCACTGTCATTCCGAGCGAAGCCGAGGAGTCTCGTAGTATATCATCAGAGGTAACGAGATCTCTCGGCTTAGCTCGAGATGACGATGCGTTGGGGTAGAGTTTCGTGATTCGGGTTGTGGGGCGTAACTACGAATGCTTGGAACTACTTTGCTTCTAGCCATATATTCAGTAAACGCCTAGGAGTAATTATTACTCTCTGAGCTCTTCTGTATCCCATAATCCATCCTTAAAATGACCTACTCCAATGTCTATATAGCCTATATCGTATGCCTCTTGACCAGCTAGATACCCTAAATGGTGCAGTACTACTACACGCGGTAGGCTTGGGCGATCTCGCAAAATCTGCTCTACAAAAGAGGGTTTTGTGTCATTACCCTCAAGAGGAATTTGACAAAAAAGATGGTTAGCAGGTTGAGAAGAACTTTCATAACCGACATAGCTTCGTGATATATCAGGCACTACTACTGGCTGAACTGTTAGTAGGGGGTCGCTCTCTTTACCATCTACCTCCTCAAGCGCTTCATACAAAGACTTAAAAAATGTTTTGCCTTGAAAACGTAAGTCTCTAGGTTCTACTTCATGTGTAATATCTGGTAATATTAACAGGCCTTTACTTGGTAAATCTTTATGTAATGCATTAGAAGCTGTTTCTAAGACATTCGCATCGCCACATAAATAATGATTTAAAGGTCTTCGGTTCTCACCATTTAAACGAAGTTGATTACCTATAACCCTCGCAAATTCGGACATAAAATGACATTATCATAATAATAATGTTTTGTCAAAAGTAGCGGAGGGAGCATTGACTCGGATTTTAGCTATTAATACAACTGGCTGTGCGAACCAATGAAAGCAAAGATAACGATGACGTCGCCCTCCACATAGTACAAAGCTCGCAAGTCACCCCTGATGTCGATACTGCGATAGCCAAGGTATTTCCCTTTTAGCCCGTGATTACGCAATATCTTATCGTAGGGGTTGGCCCGAAACAACGTCAGTCGTTGTCGAAAGCGCTTCTTCTCCGTGTCAGCTAACTTGGCGTACTGCTTACCAAAACTTTTGGTCGTTTTAATGACCATTACAGGTTGTCTAGGTGCTCAAATAACTCTTCCAGGGTTTCGAAGGGGCCGCTTGTCTCACCGGCTGCGATTTCGGCCTGAGCCTGTTCGATAACTTTTTCCATTTTTTCGGTCATTGGTTCGACGGTTGTAAAATGAATCTGGCCCGTGTTGCCAAGTTCAATCAGGTAAGCATTCAGCAAGGTGCTCAACGGGATACCAAAACCACCAGCTACCGCTTGGGCCCTTTTTTTGACCTGCTCATCAACTTTTACATTTATAATAGCTGTCTTCATAATACAAAGTATATACTTTGTATTACTTTTATGTCAATATTGACGGGCGTAGCTACGCATGTCTGGAACTACTGTACGGGCTGAAAAAGTATAGCTCCTCTAACAATGAGGAGTGCCATGAGGCACGCATTATACTGTATCCCCGCTTTCACGGGGACTACGAGGAGATTTGAGGGTCAGGTGGCTTAGGGCTGGCTTCCGGATCAGGTCTACTAAGAGCAACTTTGCGCCGGTAAATATCGACTTCGTGCTGCAGGTCTGCATAGAGATTATCCATGATCTCTGGATTATGTTCAGCATCCCCGCACACTTCCTTGATCTGTTCCAGCGCCTGTTCGGCAGCTGCTAAATGCTCCTTGTCGGATAAGGGCGCGTGGGAGGATCTGTTGAAGTATGGCCCTTGGCGCGTAGCTGGATCCTCATCTGGCAAGTAGGTTCCTTCGGGTAATTCCGGTATGTGCTCAGGCAAGCTACTTTCTGGGTTAAACGGATCGATTGGAGGCTGCTTGGGATAATCTTCAGGCATAGATATCTACCTTTATGCGTACTTTTTGTTAAGTACGCCTATTACTTGGATGGCTGCCTGTTCTACCAGCGGTTCGTCAAGTCCAGGGCCTACATGTACAAAACCTGTGGGTATGACCTGCCCTGTTTCGGCTATTGCTGCCGTGTGCTCCAGGCCCCGGTACATGACTTCGTTACAAATATAGCTGCCGGCACTGGAGGAAAGCTTAACTGGTATCTCGTGTGCCTGCAAACCAGCGTATATCTCCTGCAGTGGCAATGTGCTCTTACGCACCATTGGACCGACGGCAATCGGACCAAGCTTTCGCTGACCATAGTTATCGCCCTGAAACAGACTTGAGCGAAGATTTATAGCCCGCTGTTCGAGTCGTACCTTTCGGCCATAAGCAGCCACGCCGAACATGACTACAGCCGCTGGTGACAAATCAGTAATTGCCTCTGTCAGTTCGTGAGCCGCCGTGTCATGAGCAACAGGCAGAATCAGCGTTTCTACTAAGTCGCCGTATTTGGCTTTGACAGCCGGCAAAACGATCTGGCTCGAAGGGTTGGGCCGTTTTGCTCGACCAAACGCTTCAAAACCAGTGACTAGTACTTTTTTAGACATACTTACTACTATACGTAATAAAGTATTCTAGCATAAGTATTATAGATTGTCAAGCATATGTTACCCGAATCACGAAACTAAACCCATCTGGTACCCCAGAAGTGTACGCACGTAGTGCGTAAAGTATCCTTGTACGCTTCGCGGGAACGAAGTGACCAAGAAGCGTTGTTCTTTGAGCTTACCAAAGGTTGCTTCAATCTTCGGTCGCATATGGAGCAGGAGCATCTGCCAATCGGTCGCCATCTTCTTCCTTTGGGTATGGTGCGGCGGTGCAATAACCACTGTTTTGTAGCGTTTCCACAGTCGTCTGCGCATGACGCTACCACCGTAGTGACTGTCGCCAACCAGTATGGTAGTTCGGGCATTCACCAGCCGTTCCATGACTTGGTTGTCGTGTTCATCGGCTGGGGTAAACACCACCGCAGCCAATCTGTTGTGAGCGTCAATGGCAGCATGCAGTTTGAAACCGTAGTGCCAGCCCTGCCAATTCTTACCAAACTGGGCTACAGCTTTCGCCACCTTGTGGCGGTCGGCCCGAATGGGCTTGCAGACAGGCAGCATGGTACTGTCGGCAAAGCGGAGTGGTGCTCCGCTCACCAATAGCGATTGCAGCAACCACACCATCTGCGGCAGCAAGCGGTGAACATGGGCTACAAAGTTTTGGTACTTAGGTAATTTTGGAAAGCAGTCACCGTATTCCCGCTCAATCCAAGAGTAGACGGCTGACAGGTTCTTGTGCGGTTCGCACAGTCCATCCCAGATTAAAATGGTCAGTAGTTCGCTGTCGCGCAGGACGCCCGCGCGTCCTGTTTGTATCTGTTTTGGCAGACTGTCGTCTACCCAAACGAAGAGGTCTACGATATGCTGTTTTTGTAAAGCCTGCATTATTTGTTTTCCTGTCTAGTTTGCACTTACAGATTAACAAAATGTGGGCTTTATCTGTTATTTAGTTTCGTGATTCGGGTTATGTTTATACACTGTGTTCATGCACTGGCCTCTCTGTGAGCCCCACGCAATCTGAAATTTAATCAATAATATACCTATCCCGCAAAGCGGGATACCTTTTGTCCGCATTAAAGGAAAACTGATTAAAAACTACCGTGTTTGTAAGCCGCGTGAACAAAGCAATATGAGAGTGGGTAGCCGCTTGGTGAACCGGATACAAATACGGTAGTTTTTAGTAAGCTTTTTCGTCCATGCGGTGGTTTTTTGTGTTACTTTTTGCCATTCAAAAAGTAATGAGGGAAGGAGAGGTTTGGTTTGAGTATGTCACTGTAGTGATGTCTCTAGCGTAGAGCGTGTTCGTATGGGTCCCGGACTGAATCCGGGATGACATGAGGGAGGTAAGGTATTTGCTGAGAGGCGAGCGGTATCCTGAAGCTGGTTCGGGATGACGCGAGAGGAAGTAGAAGTATTAGTTTGCGGCTTAGTCGGTGCGGGCGTCCTGGGTGAGCAGGCGGGCGCGCATTTCCTGGAAGCGCTTTTGCTGCTCGGCGGCGATTTCTTCTGAGGATTTTTGTTGGGTTGGTGGCTGCTGGGCGTCGTTTTTGCCGGCGTCGGCTGGTGGCTTGCCGCCGCCTCCCCCGCTGACAATATTGACGACCGGGATGACGATCGGGCTACGCTGGGTGTGTTCAAACAGGTAATGAGTTACGTGATCCTTCAGCTCGGCTTTGAAGCGGTCAAGGTCGATACGCTTGAAGCGCTGCTGAACGGCCCGTTTAAGCTCTATGCGCAGGCCATTCATGATCTCTTCGTTATCGCGCATGTAAATGAAGCCGCGGCTGATGATGTCGGGGCTAGTTAACAAGCTGCCGGTCTTCTTATCGAGTGTCAGCACCACTGCCAGCAGGCCTTCCTCGCTAAGCAGTACACGGTCTTTTACGACCACATTGGTCACGAGAGCGCCGGTCTGGTCGACCAGGATGGTGCCGTGCGGCACTTCGCCGGCCAGCTCCATTTTATCTTTAGTGAAAGCTATTACCTGCCCATTACCGACGTTTAGGGTATTTGCCCGGGGTATGCCCTGCTCGATGGCCAGGTCTACGTGGTACTTCTTGCTGGTAAAGTCGCCGTAAATCGGGATGAAGAACTTTGGCTTGGTCATGTTAATCATGTCGGCGTACTCGTCGCGCGAGGCATGTCCCGAGACGTGCAGCGGGCCGATGCCGTCGAGTTCACGGGTTTCGTGGCGGAAGACGTGGACGCCCTTTTTAAGGAAGTCATCGACCATCACACGGATGTGGGCGTCGTTGCCCGAATATGGGATCGGCGTGCTGGAAAGGATGACGGTATCTTGCTCCTTGAGTTTGACGTGGCGGTGTTCACCGTTACTCATGCGCTGCAGCGCCGAGCTCGGCTCGCCCTGGGAACCGGTACAAACGACGACGACGTCGGTGTCTTTCATGGTGGCCACCGAGGCGATCGGTACGAAAGTGCCCTTGGGGATGCGCACGAAGCCGTGGCGCACGGCCATCTCGAGCGTGCTGACCATACTGCGGCCGTCCATGCAAACTTTTTTGTTATGGTGGACGGCGGCGTTGATGATCATCTGGACGCGGTTCATATTGGTCGAGAATAATCCGACGAATATGCGGCCGGGGGCCTGGTCCATGATGTCTTTAAAGCTTTGCTCGATCGTTGATTCACTTGGGGTACGCCCTAGACGCTCGGTAGTCGTACTTTCACTGAGTAGTGCTAACACGCCTTCATTGCCGAGCGCTGTCAGGCGGTCGGTATCGGTGCGTTCGTGGTCGAGCGGGTTGGGATCAAGCCGGAAGTCACCGGTGTTGATGATGCGCCCTACCGGAGTGTCGAGCACGATGACCGTGCTACCTGGTATGGAGTGTGTCACGCGGACGAGCTCTACGAAGAATTCGCCGATTTTGAGGCGTTCGTGGGTATCTTCATTCATGGTGACGGTTTTAAGCTCGAAGCCGTCGGGCATCGGTAGGCCGAAGTTTTCAAAAATCTCTTCGACGCGGCCGATGGTAAAGCGCGAGCCGTAAATTGGCGCTGGGAACTTCGGCACGATGTGCGGCAGGCCGCCAATGTGATCCAGATGCCCATGGGTGATGACGTAAGCCCGCAGCTTGTGCTGGATTTGCTCCAGGTACGTCGTGTCGGCAATACCGTAGTTAATACCAGGTAAGTCGACGCCGAGGTCGTTACCGCAGTCTAATATGACTGCATCATTGACGTATTCGACCAGGATCATATTCTTAGAGCCGCCGCCGTCCATGCCGCCGAGGCCGATGACGCGCAGCCGTGGGCTGTCATCAATCATATTAGCGCGGGCTGGTCTGACTGCATTATCGGCCGCCACGTACTGGTTGGCTATGCGCTGGGCATCCTGCTGACTGCGGCGCTGAGCGCGCACGGCTTGGCCGCGCGAAGTTGTCAGGCTGTTGGTCATCGGCTGGCTTTGTTTCTGGCCGCCCGGCGAACGTCCCTGCCCCCGGCGCTGACCGTTTGGGGCACTGCCTGGCTTCTGGCTGTTTGGTTTCGGCCGAGGGTTATTTTGGTTCCTGGGGCCGCCGTTATTTCTAGGCGGCTGGTTGGATTGGTTGTTGTTATTTGGTTGCATAATTTCCTTTCGTTTCAGGAGAGATAAGCATTCTCTAGAGCGTCATTCCAGCGAAGGCTGGGATCCAATCAATTATGTGCGCCTATGGCGCTCTTTATTCAGATTGGTTTCCAGCCTTCGCTGGAATGACGAGCAGCGTAACTGCTTTCTCTCATTGAACCTTTCATTTCTTAGCTTTAATTTTCTGAATAATCGTGGGGATGAGCGCGAAATCATCGATCAATACCTGTCTCTGCTGCGGATTGTAAAGCGCGGCGGCGGGATGGAACAGTGGTAGGATTACCACCTCCAGTACGTCATCCGACTGCTCCTTCAGGCTCAATTTTACCCGCTTCGGTTCCCCGTGGACCTTACCGATTTGCAAGTCCGGCAAGAAGCAGTTCAGGCTGTGCCTACCCAAAGTCACGACAACTTTAGGCTGAATCACTTCTAGCTGGCTCTGCAAGTATGGCAGGAAGGCCTTTTTTTCTTCCGGCTTCGGATCACGGTTGTCCGGCGGGCGGTATTTTACGATGTTAGTAATGTAAATATCCTCTCGCTTGAGATAAATCATCCTGAGCATCTCATCCAGGAACTTACCCGCTGCACCGACAAACGGTTTGCCCTGCAGGTCCTCGTTCTTACCTGGTGCCTCACCAATAAACACAATCTCTGCATCAAGGTTGCCGTCGCCAAATACCAGCTGCGTCGCTATCTCCGCCAACTCCGGCGTAACCTTATCGTCAACTATCCGCTGCTTAACCGCGTCTAGTTTTGCCTGTTTGTCGCTTGCCATGGGCAAATGCTCCGATTACTTTAAATACATTCTGTAATGCGCCGACTAAAAAGATGAGGCTCAGCAGATACCATAGGATGTTGCCGCGGTCGATTGCCAGACTCACGAAGCCGTAAGCAAGAGCCAGCTCAACAAGGGCAAAAATCAACAACCCTAACTTAGTTTTATGCCACTTATCGAGCTTATCTATCATATTATCTAGCTTTTAAATCCTGGATTGATTGGTAGCTCCATTTAATCAGGCTTGCTTCTATACCTAGCACTAGCAGTGCATGAACACCATCCTGAGACAAAAACTGGTGTAAACTGGCACGCACTAAACCATAGTAAATAATTCCCCCTGCGATAGGCGCAAGCAATACTGCAGCGATCGTGGATAAAATCGCGCCTGCCCATGCTAGCCAAGTAGGAGTTTTACTCAATGCCTTTAATCCGCTTTCTTACTCGTATCATTTAACTCGCGGGCGGCGGCTTTCATAGAAAGCTGCAGGCGGCCGCGGTCATCGATGGCTACTAGTTTGACGGTCACCCGGTCGCCTTCTTTGACGACATCGCTGGTTTTTTCGACGCGGTCTTCGCTGAGTTCGCTGATGTGCACCAGGCCGTCCTTGCCCGGCATAATCTGCACGAAGGCACCGAAGTCCATCACGCTGACGACTGGGCGGTCTTCGTAGATCTTGCCTACTTCCGGATCTTCGGTAATGGTAAGAATCCACTGCTTAGCTGCGGCAATGCTGGCGCCGTCCGGACTGGCGATCATTATGGTACCGTCGTCCTTGATATCAATATCCGTACCAGTTTCGGCGGTAATCTTCTGGATGGTTTCGCCACCCTTGCCAATAATCTCGCGGATCTTGTCCGGGTTGATCTGGATTGATTCGACGCGCGGTGCGTACGGGCTCATTTGTTTCGGTTCGGAAATAATACTGAGCATATGTTCCAGAATGTGCGCCCGGCCGTCTTTGCCCTGTTCTAGTGCCTGCTGCAGCACGCTCACCGGCAGGCCGTGGACTTTCATGTCCATCTGCAGCGCCGTGATACCTTTGACGGTGCCGGTTACTTTAAAGTCCATGTCGCCGGCAAAGTCTTCGGCATCGGCAATGTCGCTCAGAATATAAGGCTTATCGCCATCAATCATCAGTCCCATGGCAATACCGCTGACGAGCGCCTTGAGCGGGACGCCGGCATCGAGTAGTGCTAAACAGCTGCTGCAGGTGGCGGCCATCGAGGTTGAGCCGTTCTGCGACATAATCTCGGTAACCGAACGGATCATATACGGAAATTCGGACTCACTAGGTAATACCGCTGTTAACGCCCGTTCTGCCAGGTAACCGTGACCGATTTCGCGCCGGCCTGGCGAACCAAGACGGCGGACTTCACCAACGGTATAGCCGGGAGCGTTGTAGTGGTGCAGGTAGCGGCGTTCGCCTTCTCTCTCCATGGTATCGACTAATTGTACGTAGCTGAGCGGCGCCAGCGTCACGATGTTCAGCGCCTGGGTCATGCCGCGGGTAAACAAGCTTGAACCATGGGCGCGCGGTAGTAAACCGATTTCACTGCTTAAGGGGCGGATTTCGTTCAGTTTGCGGCCATCCGGACGAACATTGTGCTCGACGATCCCCTTGCGGACATCTGTGTGGACGGCCTGCTGAAAGGCTTCGTCATACTTATCTTTCAAAGCCACGTAGTCTTCGCTCAGTTTTTCGGCAAAGGCGGCTTGCATCTCTTCGCGCAGCTCTTGCACCAGTACATTGCGCTCGGGGTAAGGCTTGCGCAGGTCTTCGCCGAGTTTGTCTTCGAGCCACTCATTGACGGCTTCCTGGATGGAGGCATCGGGCAGGTCCAGTTCGTACTGCTGCTCGGTAACACCAACTTTCTCGGCTAACTCCTGTTGCAGGGCAATAGCCGGCTGCATAGCCTCAAAAGCAAAGGCGATGGCCTCAGCTACCTGTGCTTCGGTAACTTCGCTAGCCCCTGCTTCCACCATCATGACGCCATCTTTGGTACCGGCTACCACGAGGTCGAGCGCTCCATCATTGAGCTGTTCGGGTGTCGCAAAAGCGGTTGGTTTGCCATCAATTAGGGCCAAGCGTAAACCGGCGACAGGACCGTCAAACGGTGCTCCGGTAAGCATAAATGCCGCGCTCATGGCGATCATGGCGATCATGTCCGGGCGGAAGGCCGGGTCCATACTGAGCACAGTGGCCACACCCTGGGCTTCGTGCCGGTAACCCTTCGGCCATAGCGGGCGGATAGGACGGTCGATTAAACGGCCGATCAGGATAGCGTCGTCGCTCGGCCGGCCTTCCCGCTTAATAAACCGGCTGCCGCTCACTTTGCCCGCCGCGTACATCTTTTCTTCGTAGTCGATACTGAGCGGGAAGTAATCCATACCCATGACGCGCTTGTTACCGACCATAGCCGTGCCTAGCACCACAGTGTCGCCGTAACGGGCAATAACGCTGGCAGAGGTGCGGAAGCCAACGCGGCCAACTTCTAAACTGAGCGTTTTACCGCAAAGTTCTGCTTCAACTTTAATAATTTCTTTGCCTAAGGGGTTAATGGTCTGTCCCATGTATAGGTTTTCTCCTTTTTAGTGTCCGGAGGATCGCTCGGCAGAGTTCAAATATATGGCGCTCCCCTTGTGCTTACAGGGTGCTATATATCTGCAGCTCTGGCGAGAGGCTACTCTTCCAGCTCATTTAATGTGCACAAGCTTGGCCTCTCGAAATTCGAGAAGCATAGTCTACGCACTCTAGCGGCGGATACCGAGTTTTTGGATCAAATCTAGGTATGCCTGACTGTCTCTTTTTGCGATATAGCGGAGTAATCGGCGGCGCTGGCCAACCATCTGCAACAGGCCGCGGCGGGCCATAAAGTCGTGCTTATTCACTTGCAAGTGTCCGGTTAACTCTTTGATACGTTCGCTCAGCACAGCTACCTGCGCGCTTGATCCACCCGTATCATCCTTGTGTGTCTGCGAGCCTTTGATAGCTGCAGCCTTCTTCTCAGTACTAATCATGTCCGTTCAT
>JBBPZG010000014.1:0-4927 GCA_038199095.1 Saccharimonadales bacterium (SeqCode) | reverse complement strand
TCAGATCGTGCAAATGAACTTGGTATAGATTTAACATTGTATGATGAAGCAAGCTCTGAGTGGCCTGACATGCCAAATATCGTCAGGGGTAGGGTAGATCCACGAATTTTTACTGCAGAGGCTAGGGTACATGCTTTTGAGCCAGTATTCATTAATCCAAGTAGTGTGTTATCAGGAGTTGCGAAAGCGATTGCGGCTAGCGCACCGCTACCTCATGACAAGCTAGTCCGCCTTGAGTCTGACCCAAAGCTTGTAGTGGTAGATCCATTAGTAGAAGATTTTGACCTTGAGGCGGCACAAGAACTTATTGAAAACTTGAAAATTAGATAGTTAAGCTATACCCAAAACTGTATTATTAAATTTGTCAGGTTCGTAATAGTTGCGAAGCTCGTCCACTAGGGGGAGCCAAGCATTGCAATAGTATCTTATTTGTGGTATTATTTGTTAATGCCTTGGCCTGAAGTCGTTATAGATGAGATTAAACACGATACAGAAGAATTATTCACTCGCGCCATTAATCTGTCCTTTGAGCCTGTCTCGCGTTTAGGCGCAGTAGGCATCCAACTTCTGTTTAATAAATATCAAGATCGCCTGCCGTTTGATGAGACGACCACTCAGCCAGAAGATGAGTTTCTAGCTTTAGATCCAGCTACACAAAGCGCTTTGAATGCTATGCACGCTCTTCTTAAAGCGAGACGAGCGAACCTAGATGACATTGAACCCGACGAAAGTAGAAGGCATACATTTGATCACTTTTATGTGGCGACAGCTCCAACTTTTGTACTTGACGAAGTAGCCAGAATGCAGCAACTTTTAGCAGAAAAAACAGGTGGAATGTATATCGATACGTCATCTATTGGTGTGCGCCCTAATCCAGTGCTAAATTTGGAATAGCATCGTCGAAGAAAAAGTTGCGAAGTACGTCCACAGGGGGAGCCAAGATGCTTACGCTTAAAAGACTTCCCAGGAAGTCTTTTTTTGTTTGCTATGCTAGAGATATGCTAAAAGTCTATTTCGCTTGTTCCATACGTGGCGGTAGAGAAAATGCCTCAATATACCAGGACTTAGTGGATGAAATAAAGAAGTCCGATCAAGTGCTTAGCGAGCTATTTGCCGATAAAAACCTTACAGCTTCATCAGTATTAGGTACAAGCACGGAGTTACGCCGACATTGTTTATCAATGATCGATGAAGCTGACGTGGTGATAGCTGAAGTCACTACCCCCTCATTGGGTGTCGGCTTTGAAATTGCTACGACCGAACAACTCGGCAAACCATTACTGGTATTGCATAGAGAAGATTCAGACAATTTATCCGCAATGATAGATGGGTCTGACGTTTCAAAAATAGTTCATTACAGTGACGAAATTGATGCAAAAATCGCCATACGAGAATTCTTATCGTCTAATTCTAAGTGAGTAGTTTCAAAGTTGCGAAGCTCGACCAGTAGGGGTAGCCAAGCATAAGCACTTTGAAAGAGGTGCTTTTTTATTTGATATAGTTAAACTATGACCAAAATCGCAATCGCCACTGGTGTGGTGCATGAAGTCCCATCGGATTTACATAAAGCCCTGATATCTGACGAATCTGCTCTTGAAAGATGGGAGGACCTCACGCCGCTAGCGCGCAATGAGTGGATTTGCTGGGTAACATCCACCAAAAAACCAGAGACAAGAAACAATCATATAGAACGGACAGTTACTGAGTTGCTACAAGGAATGCGTCGCCCTTGCTGTTGGCTCGGCTGCAATCATCGTTAAAGAAACCGCCGACATAATCGTGGCATTCGTTGCGAAGCTCGTCCACTAGGAGGAGCCAAGCATAAGCACTATACAAACATCACTTTTTGTAATATTTTTAGTTTTATGCCTAAGCAGTCGTCGCTTGAACAGCGAGTCAACGCTACAGCGCAGGACATTATTAATCACTCTCCGGAACGACCAGATGCTGTGGTTGACCACCTTATCCCACATGTCAGTGTTGGTGAACGAATAATTGATAATGGAGCAGGTGGCTGCAGAGTAGCACAAAGACTCATCCAGCGAGCCGGTGTCGAGGTTGTACCCTACGATGTTATACAATGGAATGAGACAGACGATTTATACCTCAATATATATGATGGTGAAGCCCTGCCAGTTGAAGACAAAAGTTTTGACACTTCACTAATACTTGTCGTACGGCACCACGCTGCCAGTGAACGCCGATTGCTAACTGAGGCCAAGCGGGTTACACGTAACAAAATTATTGTTGTCGAAGATTCTCCCTCCAGCGAACTTGAGCATGCCGGCTGGAAAATGTTGGATAAAGCATTAAACTACGACCGTCATGACGACATAGCAATAGCCCACGGCACTCGCACGACTGAAGGATGGAGTGAAGTATTTAGTGAGAGCGGACTTAGCATTGTTCATATAGAGCAGTATCGCTCTGCTGTTATGACGGGGGGTTTATACCCCCACACTCAGTTTGTTTTAGAACACACTCCGTAAGAGTTTGAAAGTTGCGAAGCTCGACCAGTAAGGGGAGCCAGACCACAACTACTGCGCCTGAATTACAAAGTGCTCAATGTCATATGAATGGTCAACTTCCTAACGCTAATTGCACGCCTGGCGCCCCTAATCCAAATGTGAATCAAGCCAATATTAGTCAAACCATCTGTGTAAAAGGGTACACAAAGACTATTCGCCCAACAGTCACTTATACCGATCAGCTCAAGCAGCAGCAAATGCAAGCCTACGGCTTTAGCGACAGTATCAGAATGCATGAGGAAGATCACCTAATATCTTTAGAGCTAGGTGGCTCACCAGCAGATCCTAAGAATCTATGGCCGGAACCTGGAGCATCTCCGAACCCCAAAGATAAAATCGAAAACTTTTTACATGCCGCTGTTTGTGCAGATAAAATACAGTTGCAGGACGCCCAAACTCGGATCGCGAAGGATTGGACCACAGCCGAACAGGGATTATAGAAAGATTCATATAAACAGAAAGAGAGTCTACTATGTCGAACGCAAGCATATTTTTAGAGGAATTTGCCAAAGTAGAAGCATATTTTCGATAGTGCTGCAGCAAGCAAGTCATCGACTCTGTACTATGCTAAAGACAAAAAAGTCAGTAACAAACTGTTTACCTGGCTGGGCTGATATTGGTCATGGGGTTTGTAACACTGCTAGTATCGCGACTACCCCGATTATCGACATGGAAAACCAAAGTGACAGCATAAAAAACCACAATAAATGAGTCATAGGCACTGATTGGGGGGTAAGAGGAATAATGCTATACTACTAATTCGTAGCAAAAACATGAAAAAGTCTACATCAAATAGCAAAGCTGCTCCCCAAAAATCAACGACGAAGGCTCTAAAAATACCAAAAAAGCCACGGCCTGCTCATTTACTAAAATCTTTGCCGGCCCCTCGACATCCAAAACTGCCATTTCTTCATAAAAAACGCTACTATATTCCATTACTAGCTTTGGCAATTACCGCCATCCTATTTTTATTAGCGTTACCTTTATTGCCGCAGGCTCAATCAGCGGCTCAAAACTATACCACAAACCACCCGGCTGTGGCTAAGCTAGTCCCCAAAAGTTTCCAACCTCCCGATCTGGGTGTGCCAATCACCGGCAACTGGCTGGTCATTCCTAAGGCCAGCATTAAACTACCGATTGTCGAGGGCGCAAGCATTGATGTACTAATTAAAGAAGTTGGTGTATGGCACCAAACTGGCGACATTGGCCACAACTACGTGATTGCTGGTCACCGCTTGCAGTATTACCGGACCGTTAATCAAAGCCTGTACCATTTAAATCTCTTACAAGTCAGCGACGAGGGTATCTATGTGGTGACTAATGGTGTGCAGCACGCCTACAAAGTGACGTCCAGTCAGGTTATCGATCGACACGATGTAGCAATTTTGAAACCGTCGACTACGCCCATGCTCACAATCTACACCTGCAATGATTTCTTCAACCGTTCAAGGTTAACAGTTACGGCCATGCCGATTGGCAAAAACTAGCAAAAAACCGGCCGCTCCTAGTAGAGCAGTCGGTTTTTGCTTTGCCGGGCGTAAAACTTAGAGCAAGTTTTTACGGACAGCTACTGTCATACCAAGCGTAGCAACGGCGATCATGGCTGCGGCTGAGTAGGGCAGGATTCTCGAAGCACCGGTGTCAGCTAGGCTAGCGCGAGTGTCTTTTGCCACTGGGGTAACTGTAGCGGTAGTGGCAGGCACCATAGCTAGGCGGCCGCCGCCCTTACCACCTTCAGTTACGCTCATAGAACCATTGCTGGTGGGGCTGGTCGTAGTGGTTGCGCCACCTGTCGGGCTGGTAGAGCCAGCCGAGCTGCCGCTTGTACTACTGGCAGGCAGGGTAGCCAAAGTAGCAGCGTCACACTGTTCAGCTGGAACATTTGTCTGGGCTGGACTAGTCCAACCTTCCGCCGTAAACCTAGTAGTATTGTTCACGTCAGAAGGATCATAATATGTAGCGAAGTTATCGAACGAGTTTGCGGGTGCAATATAGCTACCACTATGACCATTGTCAATATTGGTCCAGTCAATCTCGATCGGGAAATCATTCTTGTTCTGGGCCGCAAAGACGCCGCGGTTAGTACTGGCATCCGAGCATTTCGCGTCGAGTTGCAGGGCAATAATGTTGGTTTGGTCTGCCATGGCTACGCCTGCGAACAGGTTGCTAGCAATAATTAAGGGTGCAGCGAGCAATGCGCCGCCGCTAATGGTGCGTTTCATATAAAAGCCTCTCTAAAACTTATGTATCTGTTACACAATAACAGAGTTTACTTTTTATGTCAACTATATTTTAAAATACAATAGCAAAGACTAAATCATAAGAAGGAAGCCAGGACGACTCGTATCGCTTTCCTAAAAAGTTCGAACCCCAACCCTAGAGGCCAGACCAAGCAGTGA
>JBBPZG010000013.1:0-4532 GCA_038199095.1 Saccharimonadales bacterium (SeqCode) | reverse complement strand
CTCCTCCTACTTTTGGTGGCAAAAGTAGGGCAAAAGCCACCGCCTGGACGGAAAAGCTTACTAAAAACTAGCCTGGTACTAATTCGGCTCACGGTCCCGCTACCCACTTTTATATTGAACCTGTTCACGCGGCATAGTACCAGGCTAGTTTTTAATCAGTTTTCCTTTGATGCGGAAGCAAGGCATCCCGATACGTCGGGATTATTTATTATCTGCTGAGATAACTTTTTCGTAGATGGCGAGGGTTTGTTCGGCCATGTGCTGCCAGGAGTATTTGGCGGCTTGATGGTGTCCTTTTTGAACTAGTTCGGCGCGGAGCTTCTTATTGCTTAACACTTCGTTTATAGCGTCGGCCATGGCCTGCGTATCGTTAGGATCAAAATAGTGTGCGGCGTTACCGTAGATTTCGGGCAGGCAAGTGGCGTTGCTGCTAACTACCGGCGCGCCGTGGGCCATGGCTTCTAGGCCCGGCAGCCCAAAACCTTCGCTTAAGCTAGGGAATACGTAAGCGGCGCAGTTCTCGTATAGCCAACGTAACTGGCCTTCGCTGATGAAGTCTGTAAATAGTATGTGACTGCGCAACCCCTCAGGTACAACTGATTCAATCCGTTGGTAGTTAGCATCTTTTTTGCCGGCCAAAACGAGAGTGAGGGTAGGGTGCTGTGCCCGCAGAAGCTGGAAGGCGGCAATCAGGCGTTCAAGGTTCTTATGGGGAGTCGGTCTACCTAGATACATAATAAATTGCTTTTTTTGCAAATCGGGGAGGGGACTAGGCATTTCGGTAATCGGGTCAGCAGCTTCATAGGTCACGTTTATCTTTTTTGGATTCACGCCGGTATAGTCCAGGATATCTTGCTTAACAAATTCAGACGGCGTGATTATAGCTGCCGACTTCTGCGCTACCCGCTTAATGACAGACTTATAAACCTGCTGTTTAAAAGCAAATAATGTTCGGTTTTTGTCCGGGTTATAGAACCGTGCCGTTGTTAAATCATGCATGGTCGTCACAGACTTGCCGCGGTACAGCAGCGGCTGTTGGGTCATGCCAAAATGTACCAGGTCTGCACCTAACCCCTGCAGTTGCCTGGCAAATCCCAGCTGTTCGCCAAAGCTAAACTCTGCATACGGCGTGGCCAGCTTGCTAAAGCGTGGATTGGTAAACTCGTAGGCCTCCATGTCTGCCGGCTTTAGCAGCACAGTATAGTCATTCTCGCGGTCAATCTTTTCTAGGTATTGAATGAGCCGGAACACGTACCGGCCAGTACTTGTCGTATACTCTCTTGCGTCTATAACAATCTTTGCCACGTGCTAGTCTCCACTGCCAAAGTTTTTTAGCGGCACCACATCGATACCGGCATCAACGCTAAAAAGCCGCCTATCATTAGTAATAAATTGACTGGCGCCAGCTAACCGGGCGGTGGCAAGGTGAACGGCGTCGGCTGGTTTAAGAGAGACATTCTTGTAGCATAGCTCACCAGCCAAAATAGCTATTGGTTCGGTAAGATCATAAAACTCAAAGCTATCGTTAGCAAAAAAATTGAGGGCTGTTTTGCCTCTAGTGCCAGCTAAAACCTCGGTAATAAGCAAGGTGGGTACGCAGACTGCCTGGCCGGTAGCTACGGCTGCTGCCAACGCCGCCGAGGCAGGCTTAAAAAAATCCGGGTGTCGCTCCAGAATGTAGATAAAGACATTGGTATCAAGACCGACCATAGAGCCCATTCCATACTTCCTTTCCTTTGTGAAAGCCAGCTTGGTGAGGGCCCTTAAGTAGTTTTTGTGAGGAAGCGTACCTGTGGGTACACTGACGATCAAAACTGCTGGAGGGTGGCGCCAAACTGGGTTGTAACGGAAAGGAAGTATGGAATGGGCTCACGGGGCTTAGTCCCAGTCTTCGTCACGCTGCTTGCGCAACCACTCAGTAGCGTCGAGCCCGGCCTTCCCCCAAGCGGTTTCGCTGGTTTTGATACTGCCGGCGTATTTCTGGATCCAGGCGTTCATATCGACTGCCGGGTCGCGTTTAGTAATAAGCACAGCTCCTTGCCCATCAGCTTGTACGTCGAGCTTCTGGCCAGCCTGGATACCCAGCTGCTTACGCACAGCTTTTGGGATAACGACTTGGTACTTACTTGAAACGGTGACTTGCATACCTGGTAGTATAACAAAACGTAATACGATTGTCAATAATCGTTCAACGTTTTCCTCTGATTTTCCACCAGCTAGCCCGGAGCTTTCTAAGGGCCGAAGCATTCGGTGGTAAGTCGTGTACCAGCATACTCCAGATGTATTCATCGGAAACTTTTTTACTAGCTTGGATGTGCCGCCGCTTTTTACCCGCTGATAGTAGTAGGTATGTTCCCTTCGCGTCGCCCTTTAGCGCTGCCCAGCCCTGGCCGCGCGTAATAGCCCTTAAGAAAAAGAGCGATTGGGCTAGCGTTAGCCGCCAACCGGTATGCCAAAGATAGCGCCGCGGCACGTTTTTATAGTGCAACAGCTGTAAATTCTTCATAGTCTGGTACGCAAAAAAACCTTTGATTCGGCTGCCAGTGACACTCATTTCGTGATATACGACAGAGGCAGGCACATAAGCTACCTTCCAACCTGCCAGCTGGGCTCTGAAACTAAGGTCCACATCTTCGTAGTAGGCAAAAAAGTCTTCGTCAAGGAGTCCGATTCCTTCAAGCATGGCCACCCGGTACAGGCTGGCGCCACCGCTCGCCCCAAAGACCTCGGTTTGCTTGTCGTACTTGGTAACATTATCTTCGCCACGCCCACGGGGGTATGGCAGGCCCCAGGACGTATAGTAATCCCCGGTGCTGTCCAGGTGGCTGCCGTCGGCACTGAGCAGCTTGCAGGTAGCGATACCGGCCCCAGGATGCTTATCCAGATAGTTCAGCAAGCTTTTTAACCAGTTCTTGTCGGCAACCGCGTCGTTGTTAAAGGGTGCTACGTAGTCCAGACCCAGCTCGATTGCCCGGCGAAAACCCGGGTTCACACCACCGGCGTAACCCTTATTTTCGGCATGCCGGATAACTTCGACATCCGGGTATTTTTGCAGCAATCCCAATGAGCCATCAACCGAGCCATTATCGACAACAATAACGTGAGCTTTTACAGTTTGAGTCAGCAGTGAATCGAGACAGGTCGCCAAGTTATCTGCGCCATTCCAATTCGGTACAACCACCACGACCCGGCTAACGGAGTTTTTCATATAAACAGCATACCGCTTAGGTTGGCTACTCTGCGAATATTTGTTGCAAAATTTGTAAAACAGCCTGTTGTTCACCCAGGTTTAGGGAGCCTATTTTACCCTGCAACCGTTTCGTAGCAACTGAACGTATTTGATCGCAGGCCGCCGACGATAGCTTTCCTGATGACAAAATTTTGGTTCTAAATGGCCAATCTATGACTGTTTTTGTTAAGGGGACTACAATAAGCGTCTTGACGACTTTGTTCATAGGCATCGGAGATACCACTATGGCCGGGCGCGTTTTTTGAATCTCACTGCCCAGAGTTGGATCAAACGCCACCCAGTAAATATCGAATTGCTTAATGTCACTCATTGGGAGCAAGACCGTCGGCTGCTAGACCGTCCCAAGCTTCAAGCTCAGGGTCACGATCAAGCGCGTGGGGATCCGTGGCGATGACATGGGCAATTTGCTCCTCCCACCCTTCACGCGGATGGTTCTTCTGCCGCTTGATGATGATCTGCCCTTTTTTGGCTTCCAGCTCTACAGCGCCATGAAGACCACTCATTGTCAGTAGCGCCTTGGGCAGCCGCACCGCCATGCTATTGCCATCTTTGACTAGTTTGCTGGGTATAGTTGCCATAATGGTTACATTGTACCCACATAACATCTATCTGTCAATACAATCCACCGCCTATGCGACGTTCCAGCTGGGCACTACCGAGCCCACTCTTGTATCGACGATGCTGCGCATTTCCTCTATAATACCCTAAATATGCCGACGGCATATTTAATAGACACGAGCGAAGCGTCCCTCACAATATTCGTAGCCTGAAAGGATCAATAACAGACTAAATGAGACAGATTTTCTCTAAACAAAACAGGGCGCTGCTAAGCGAGCTTGTCCGTACCGACTTCAAGCTCCGCTATCAGGGCTCCGTCCTTGGCTACGCCTGGTCCCTCCTCCGCCCACTACTGCTTTTTGTCATTCTCTACGTAGTATTCGTGAAGTTTTTAAAGCTAGGGGCGGGAGTGCCGCACTTCCCCATATATTTGCTTCTTGGCATTGTAATTTGGAACTTCTTCAATGAAATGACCGTGCAAAGCTTGGGGTCAATCGTTGGGAGAGGTGATTTAATACGTAAGATACGTATACCTCGCTGGATCATTGTGCTTTCAAGTAGCCTATCGGCTCTCATCAATCTATTTTTAAACCTTGTAGTAGTTGCTGTGTTTATGGTTGTCAATCAGGTTGACTTGCGCGAGTCAATCCTTTGGGTGCCATTAATTCTTCTAGAGGTATACCTCTTTGCCTTAGGTTTGTCGCTATTCTTGGCAGCCGCTTTT
>JBBPZG010000012.1:0-3715 GCA_038199095.1 Saccharimonadales bacterium (SeqCode) | reverse complement strand
GAAGTCTTTAGGGTGTGCTCGTTTAGCGTAGAATTTACGGGCGTGAGGGACACGTACTCTACGGATGCGGAGTTTCTTTTGTGGTTTTATATAGCTGTGCGATGGATGTCCACGCGCCCCGCCCTCTGCTGCTGAGTCAAGAGTTTTTAGTGCTGCTGCTTGAGCAGTAGGATTAGATGTAAGATATGCTGCGGTTGACCCATTTAAGCCTGGAGTGAATGCTTGGCCTGTTTGAGCTAAACCTACGCCTCCTGCCGTTGTACCTGCTATCTGTGAGTAAGTACCGTCTGCATTTTTGACAATATCGTATTTGCCCATCTGCTGAATACCTTTGAGCGCTTTAGAGTTGAAGTCTTCACCCTTGAATCGTGCCTTTGCCCCCTCAAATGCCACCGAATGTGCAGATACATCTGCAAGATAATCTACCACATCCTTATTATTATTTATCAGAAGCGCATTAGCTTTTTTAGAGGCTTTATCTGTGCCTTTGCTCATGTTGTTTAGTACATCTTGCACGTGTTGAGGTGGTGTTGGATAGTCTTTTATTTCTAGATCACCCCGACTCGCCCGTAGCTTATTATCATATTGAGCAATAGTGCCGAAAGCCAAACCAATATCGGGGTTGTCTCTCATATACTGACCACGTTGCTTCGGATCATCTATGCTATTCAGCTGATCCATCTTGTCCTGTGTTGTAGGGTCAAGTATAGGCCGAGGGTATGGTTGAGCGCTTTGGGGATGCTTTGCCCAATAATCGTCTATAGCCGGTTTAGTCCAACCTTCTTTCTGCATATATGCTGTCATGTTAGGTACATAGTTTGTGGCTTCAGCGACATTAGATTTCTCGTAGTCTTTTAGCCAGGGTTCACGTTGCATGATTACTGCGGCCTCTGCTGGATCATTTGCCTTAGCAGCAGCATAGTTAAGGGCTATCTGAGCTTTTGGTATTTGTCTACCAGGTACGTTAGGATCTTGTGCTGTTCCTGCCAGGTCGAATATAGCAGAGTGCGGCCTTGATGGATCAAGGCTTGCTAGTTTCTTGTCTATATAGAAGTTAGGAGAAAGTACTTGATTGCCTACACTATCTGTTGCGGTGTAGTTTTGCTTGCGTTCATCAGCGTTGTTAGGATCCCATACCCTTGATATAGATACACCCGTAATATCCTTAGTGGTCTTAGGATGTAAGCTGTCGTATTTATTAACAAAGTCTTGGGCGTTCTTCTTGTCTAGGCCTTTGAGCGATGGGTCTATAGCACCGTAGTCACCGCGAGAAAGGGCATCGTGCATGGATTTTTGAGTATCAAAGTAATTTTTAGTGGCTTGAGCTTGTGGGTCGCCGGGATCAACATGCGCCCTAGAGCCAAACTCCTGTTCAACTTTTTGTTGAGTAGAGAGTTTTGCATTAGTAAGGTTCTGTACACCGATAGGCAAAACCCCCTTAGCTGCACCCATTGCTCTTTTCTTTAAAAAGTTAGGGTCATTAGGGTCTGCTAACTGCGTACCGTTCCAGTCTTTATTGGTTACGAATCGTTCTATAGCGGAGAGTGCGGGAGAATACCTTGCAGCACCAAAGTGTTGAGGATCTTTTATCGCACCCTCTAGTAATCCGATGTAATCAGTAGGTAAGTACTCCACTTGATGTTCGCCCTTTTTGTTCTTTTCGCCTACATCATAGTTTGGCCCCGTAGTACCACCAGTTATTCCGCCGGTCTTTAAGAAACTATGTAGGGTAGGCATTAGTCCACTCGCAATATAGGTTACGGCTGCAGCAACAGCCGTATTGACTAGCCGGTTGCCGATGACTGCTGACCTTGCTAGATCGTTTGCGTTGGTGATACCCATACCTGTTTTGGCATAGGCCGCACCCTTAGTTCCTATTGTGGCATCTTTTAGAATTTTACCCTGTGACATTAGGAATTGAGGAGCAAGACCTCCCTTATTGACTATATTACCTACAAAAGGAGTAATGTTGCTAATCTTCGTGTCAATATGTCCAAGTAGGGCATTATACTCTTGAGCTAATGCTGTTGCTTCGGGGGTACCGGATGGCACTCTATCTTTAGCAAAATTAGACAGAACATTTGAATAGGCATTAATAAAGTTACCCATTGAACGGTGCATCATGTCTAGCGGGTTAAAACGCTCATTAGCAACTCCTATCTTTTGTACTATAGAATCAGCGTTAGTTCTCCTGAGCGGAGCAGTCTGCACCCCGTGCATAACACCGTTTTCTCTCTGCCAGTCAGCCGTTCCGTTCTCTATATACTTCTTATCTAAAGCAGCGGCAATCTTGGGGTGGATTCCACTGAGTAACGCTTCCCCAACTCCTTGCCCTAAAAGTTTTACATGTCCCAGTGGTAGGACGGAAGCTCCAAACTTTAGAGAAATGTTCATCTGGTGGAACCACGCTAAAGAAAAGAGCAGTTTCTTTTGTAGGCCATTCACCTTATCAAATCCCTTACTAAGCAATCGAACTGCCATATTATTCATATGGCCCATTTCTTTGTAACCGTTCAGTTGATTGATTACTCTGTCTGTAGCGGAGAATGGTAGATCGTTCGGGGCAGAGTGCAACCGATTACCGCCCAGGCTAGTATCTCCTAGTTCTCCAATGTCGTTAGGAACGGCTTTTTTAAGAGCCTGTTTCAGTAAATCACCCTCATGGGCATTAGCAGCGCCATGACCATAATCGAATATGTCATCAAACGGGTTTTGGCGAAGTGGTTTTAACAGTCCACCCGTTTCATTAGCTGCTTGTGTGTAAGACGGGTATTTAGCACTTGTGTCATGAAAGCCAGTATATTCACCCTGATGGAATCTTTGCTCAGGGTCAATACCCAGTTTGTCCATCATTTCGGGTGTGGTTATGTAGCTGTGGGGTATGTAATTCTTCTGTCTTAGGGTCATACCTCCGGCTGCACGATCTACCGCTAGGGAGTTGTCTAGTGCGTCACGGGCTGCGGTGGCTGCAGCAGCAAACTGTTTCGGTTTATCTGCTTCGTTAGCCAGGGTATTTATATCTTCACCGTGGTCATATCGGTACATCAGGTTGCGATCATGGTCTGAAAGTTTAGACTGTAAACGATCTACATTTTGGTATCTCGCCCGTTCATCGGCAGTAATACCAACAGTTTCGGCGATAGCACCCTTAATATTTTCTGTATGTGTTTTAAGATTTATGGGTTTATCAGGTTCCTGGAACTCATTATTCTTAATAATATTCTGGCGTTCTTCCCTTACAAGTTTAATGGGTTCGTTTGGTGCATTGCGTGGTGTTGATTGGCCCAGACTATGCGCAAGGTCTGCTGCGGCTTGTTCCTCTGAAGTGCCGAACGTCTTGGCATATTGTTGTATTTCACCATTGGGTATATTATTGCTAGATGCACTTTGCGCCCCAGATTCATAATTGGCACGATCTCGTATTGTTCCTCTTGGCGTGGTTCCTTCTGCTGTCAATTCTCTCTCTGGTGCTAACGATTGTCTATATGTTGTTTGGGGGGTTATATTATCTTTTGAAGATGCTTCTCCATAAAGATTCTCGGGATTCTGATTAGTAACAGCCTCTTGACTAGTCACCAGATTACCCGTCTTTGGATCAACCTTAACCCTTATAACGTCTCTTTTACCACTTACCAGGGGCCCTTCTTTGAGAATGAAACCTTTAGGGGGGGTTGATGAGGCTAGGTTTTTTATCTGACCGGGTTTAGGTGGCTTT
>JBBPZG010000011.1:0-4716 GCA_038199095.1 Saccharimonadales bacterium (SeqCode) | reverse complement strand
TGTAAGCGGCACACAGACAAGTCCCCGGCCAGCTTGTATCATAAAATTGACTTTCTGTGGGGTGGCGGCCTCAGCCGGGAAAAATAAGTCGCCTTGATTCTCCCTTGAGGGATCATCAACTACGATCAGCATTTTATCTTGCTGAATTTCTTTTATAGCTTGTGGCACGGAACAAAATTCATTCATAAGGCACCTAATACCTCAATCATTTTCAGGGCCGTCAATGCCCCTTCAACTCCACGATTATCTTCACTGCCGTTTGCCCGTTCCAGGGCGTCCTTGGCATCATAAACACTAAGCACCTCAAAGACGACCGGAATCTCAAACTCGTAGGCGACATTCATGCAACCCCGAACACACTCGTCTGACACTTGTTCAAAATGGTAGGTTTTTCCTTTCAGGACAGCTCCGAAAACGATGATGGCGTCGTGCTCGCCTTTTTTGGCTAGCTTCTTGGCGACCAGCGGAATTTCCAGGGCACCCGGCACTGAAATAATGTCGACCTGTTCGTTATGCATGCCTTTTTTATTAAGTGTAGCTAAGCAATTCTTGACTAGACCGTCGGTTATTTCGGGCCGGTAGCCACTGCTGATTATGGCAATTCGTATATCTTCAATTTTTTTCATACTTTTGCTCCTTGAAAAACTTCAAAAAATACTTAGCCATGATGTCTGCCTCTATACTCATTAGATCGCCAACTTTTACATATTGCAGCATTGTATTGTTGTAAGTGTAGGGAATGATGCCGACGATGAAGCTGCCAGAAACGACACTAATAAGAGTTAGGGAGATCCCGTTCAGGGCCACCGATCCCTTGGCGACCATGTAAGATGTTAGCTCAGAGCTGACACTAATGGTTAATAGATGGCTATTGCCTTGTTGCCGGATAGATTTAACCTGTCCGGCGCCGTCAATATGGCCTTGCACAATGTGTCCGTCAAACCGCCCGTTAACGCTAAGCGGCAGCTCCAGATTTATTACGTCTTTTTTCTTAATACTTTGCAGGGCCGTTTTTTCCCATGTTTCAGGCATTACATCAACTCGAAAGCTCTTATCCTCCAAAGAGGAGACTGTCAGGCAGACCCCGTTCACAGCTACGCTCGAGCCTAAAGAGAGTTTATTCATAAACTCTTTAGCGCCCTCAATACTTAAGCTCTCTGATGAGCGATCTGTGCACTCGCCAAGCTGGGTAATAATTCCTGTAAACATGATAAATAAAAAATCCCCTCTTTCGGGGATTAAAACATTACCAATAAGTATATCGGCGTCTTCCCTTCTTTCATCCCGACTATACGGTCGGCTCTGGAATTTCACCAGATCGTGTCTTTTTTGGCAGACTCGTGGGCTTTACCACCGATTGGGACTTACACCCAACCCCGAAAGGAATATTTATATTATACAGCAATTTTCATCAGTCCGAATATAGACCTGCCAAGACGGACACTTAATGGCTCTTCAGCCATCATTGTAGAAAAAGTGGGAATCGAATAATGCCACAGTTCTTTCTGATTATCTTCATTGGTAAGCTGATATAAGTAACTGATGGCTTGTGGAAGAAATTCAAAGCCATGCTTTGACACAAAACTTACAAGTGCTTCTTGGGGATTTTGATACCCAACCACTCTGAGTAAATCCAGAAGCTTTTGCGTTATATCAGGTGTTACCCGTACTGTTTCCGTTTTGCCCGGATTAGCTTCAGATAGTTTTATGAATTCTTTATTTATGTCTTGTAATAAGTGCCGTATAGCGGCTATATCCTCGGATACTTCTAACTGTATACTGCTTTCTTCGTTTTCTTCAGAAACTTCAGACAGATAAGAAGCCAGCTGTACTAATGTTTCTTCAAGCGGCTGTTCGTTGGCGTTAACTTTAATTATTTCAATGTCATCAATAGGTTCTATAGGCTGAGGCTGTGCATCAATAAATTCTGCAAATG
Source organism: Saccharimonadales bacterium (SeqCode) (assembly GCA_038199095.1). Classification (GTDB taxonomy): domain Bacteria; phylum Patescibacteriota; class Saccharimonadia; order Saccharimonadales; family UBA4665; genus JBBPZG01. The sequence continues at coordinate 2,780 of JBBPZG010000011.1, read as the reverse complement.
CGTTGGCCTCAATCATATCCGTATCGAGATCCTCATTTGCCGGGATGGTACGCTCTTCCCCAATGGTAATTTGTTCGATTTCTGCTCTATACGGTGTAGCTTCATCTTCACTGCTATCAGCCAGGGCTATTAACTGGTAATAAGTATCCATTACCTCTTCATCAAGAACCGCTTCTGCTTCATCCTCGACTGCAAAACTACTTTGATAGTCAATTTCAGTCCATGTCGCCCCCTCATCTAAGACTAAAGCTTCATCTGCTTCTGGTTGATGCTCGTCAAAACTATGTCGGTTGTAAATTTCAGCAAATGCTGCACCAAAATCTGAAACTTCATTCACTTCGTTATCATAAACTAAAACTTGCTCTACTTCTGGATCATCAAACTCACTATATTCCGTAAACTCCGTCTCATCAGACAATGTGCTATCAAGTAAATCTTCTACATTACTTGATACGTCCGCTTTACTTTCAGAGGGTCTATCAATTTCTAAAAGCGGCGCGGGCAAGATTGGTTGAATATCCAAAACAACCTCGGGCTCAAAAGTTTTTTTATCAACGTCGGTAATCCTCGAAGTCTCAGCACTTTCGACATCATCATTATCCTCTTCGGCATCCGACTTCATATCGCGAAAATTGCGATTATCATGAGAGTTAAATATAATTACATCAGGCTTTGGTGTTGTATCTTTTACCTCACGTTGCAGAGTAAAGACAGGTTTTTCTGGAGCAGTGGCTTTACTTAACTCAGGCTGCGGATTTGTTAAAGTTTCTGTCTCGGACTGATTTTGAGCAACCTGCAATTGATGCATTAAACCCTCATGAATTTGTTCCGCAGTAACCCTTTCATCTACGTTTTCATTGTCTAAATTTCTAATTACGTGCTGGTCAGTCACTACTGCCGCTGTGGGCACGTGATCAATATCTTTACCTTTTTGATTATTATCTTCGGTAGCTTTTAACGATTGTTCGCGCTGTATAGTTTGGTCTAATGACTCAGACAGGGGGTTATTTTTTTTTAGAATCTTCGGGCAAAACTCTTACTAGCTCACCTGTATCATTATCTCTAAGAGCTGCAAAACCAAGTGCTTGACTCAAAGCCTCTTCTGGACTGGCTCCCTTTTCTCTAGCTAGCATAGCGATGTCTGCTATCGTCGCTGCTTTATCTGCTCCGTGCTCACTTGTCATAAATTCACCTAGGGATGCTTGACGATCTTCGCCAGGAATTGGACAAGCCACTGCAATACTGGCAAGATCTCTGGCCTGTTCTTCATCGACACTCAGCATATCTTGAAGCATGACTACTGGATCAGCAATTTCGGGACTAGCTCCTGGCATGCACTAATAATAACCGTAAACTTGATTAAATCCAAGGTTAGATACAACTACCATCTATTCTTAAATATATAGCAAATTTATGAGTGTACTAGCTTAGAATTATAGTACTTAGCACGCTACGTCTTGGTCTATTTGGGACTTTTTGCTCTTGTACTGCATAAGCAGGGACTGGCCGCCACTGAATTCATGACCAGTACAATATGTTTTTGCTTGGGTGGCGCTGGTCCAGGTAGTCGCGCCCCAGTTTGGCCAACCATTTTTCCAGGAGCCGTTAATGCTGTTCCATTGAGCGGTCGTAGAATAAGCCCCTACTGTTGTAGCTCCGCTTGCAATCAGGGCATCATGTTCACCTAACAAACTATTCTGGTTTTGCGCCACGTCACTGGTCCAGCTATTGGCTGCTTCTACATCTAACCACCATGTGCTGGCGCTAACGTTTGAGGTGGTGGCATAGTTGTAAGCGTAAAGCCCCTGGTTGTAGCCATAGTCGTAGGCAATGCAATTCAAATCAGTCGGTACGCATACTTTTGGCGAGTTCATGTACTTTTGGGCATTTGCCGATGTTGAACCTGGATAACCAGTGTTCGCGTACAAACTTAAGTTAATAAAATGAGCCGCTTCGGTACTTAAACAAGGATTTTGTGAAAATCCCAAGCCATTTTCAACTCCTACAACACCAAAGCTAACAGCCGGAATTGAAGCAGTACAATTCGGGTAACTAATGTCTACACCGGTGGTACCGCTTTGGTACTGAGTGCTGGCAAAGGCCACACTGGTCATCATAACAAGCGCCGCAACAAAACTACTGAAACTGACTAATATTTTTTTCATTGTTATCTCCTAAAGCACTTCGCTTTAGTATACACGAATTAACACACCAATTCTGTGGTGCTGGTTCAATGCATCTAAGCCACTTCCATAAGATTTAAAGTATTACGAACGCTCTTCTATAATTACTGCTTCGGCATTCAGCCGAACTTACCGGTGACGTATTGCTTGGTGCGGATATCGTCAGGTGAGCTGAAGATACGTTTGGTCGGGCCCGACTCTACCAGCTCTCCGTCGAGCATGAACACAGTGCGGTCGGCAATCCTGCCAGCTTGTTGGAGATTATGTGTGACAAGTATGACTGTGAAACGTTTCTTCAGCTTGACGATGAGTTCTTCGATGCGCTGCGTAGATTGCGGGTCCAGAGCCGAGCAGGGTTCGTCCATAAGCAGAACTTCGGGCTCAAGTGCAATCATCCGGGCGATGCAAAGACGCTGCTGCTGGCCCCCTGAGAGTCCGCTGGCATGCTTGCCTAACCTGTCTTTGACCTCGTCCCAGAGTCCGGCGTCATGTAACGCGCGTTCAGCGCGTTCGCGTAAGCCCTCGCGCTTTACACCAGCCAGCCGCGGCCCGGCAATAACGTTGTCGAGGATCGACATGGCCGGAAACGGGTTCGGC
>JBBPZG010000010.1:0-9368 GCA_038199095.1 Saccharimonadales bacterium (SeqCode) | reverse complement strand
TATGAAAAACTGTGACGTTGTGATTATTGGGGCAGGTATTGTTGGCTTATCAATAACTGATTGGTTGCTAAGCAAAAACATTAACGCATACTGCTTAGAGAAAGCTGCACCAGGTACCGGACAGTCAGCAGGCCGCGTGAGAATATTCCGCTATCTGCATCAAGATAGTAGTCAAATTGTGCTGGCTAAGGAGGCGAGAGCTGGCTGGCATGCCTGGGAAACTCGCTTCAATACAAAGTTGCTTACTGAAACAGGCAGGTTGTCTTTTGGGCACAATCTGGAACCGAAACTTAATAGAGTTAATTCCGTACATGCTGCGGCACAGCTTTTACCATATAATCAATGGCAACAATTAACGAAGTCGCATTCGCTCATTAAGGCAAAAGCTTTATATGAACACAATGCTGGCTCGCTTAGAGCAGACGTCGCCATCAATACATTGGCGACAGTAAGACGAGAGCATGTGATTAAAGCCGAGGCCTATACTGTTCAGAATCAAGGTTCAGGCGTAGTAGTTGAAAGTAGCATGGGCCAATGGCAAGCATCTAAAGCAATTATTGCAGCTGGGGCTGCTACCGCTGGCTTGGCCCAGTCCGCCGGTATCCCTATTGCAATAGAAACTCGCCTGCATTGTCGACTGACATTCGCGACTAACACGGCACATTTTATACCAGTAATTTCCGACAGTAGTGGCATTTACGACGAGGCTATGTACGGTGCACCAATCGATGATGGTAGTTATGTACTCGGCTTAAGCCGCAAACAAGATAATTTAGAACCAGCACAGCTCGCTTCATTACCAAATGTCCGGGAACGGATTATTCGTTATGCGGCGGCGGCTTTACCTTCCCTCACTTCCACAGTTACTGATGAACGTCTTTGCACCGCTACCTATTTGAGTGGCAGGAATGATGATGCATTTGGGTTATTTAGCAATGGCAACGTGCACGCTTTTGCTGGTAATAACGTATTCAAGTTCGCACCCGTTATTGGTAATTTTATTAGCGCTGCTATGTTAAGAGACACTTCGTAAAATATAAAAGAGGAAGTCTGTTCTCCTTTATATACCATTTACTACTAGGCTCGGTTTAGCTGCAGCCGGTGGTTGAGCCGCAGGAGCCGCAGACGTAGCAGCTGCCGGCGCGCTGGGTTTGGTTGCCGCAGTTGTAACACAGCGGTGCCGTCGAGTCGCCAACCATCATTTTAGCGTCAGCCGTTGGCATGGCCGGAGCCTCGTTGACTGGCGGTGAAGCCGGCTGTGGTTGGCTGTCGGCTGACAGCTGACGGCCGTCGGTCGCTTCGAGCAGTGTCGTTTGGGTGTCAGGCATATCATCAATAGAAGCCAAGCCAAGTTCCAAACGGTCGTCAAAGCTCAGATAATCGAGCGCCAGGCGGCGGACAATGTAGTCCGTAATTGAACTGGCGGTGCGGATATCCGGGTCATCCGTGATGCCCGAGGGGGCAAAGCTGGCACCGCGCAGCGTCTTGACGTAGCTCTTCAGCGGCACGCCGAACTGCAGGCCGTGGCTGACGCTGATGGCAAAGGAATCCATCAAGCCAGACAGTGTCGAACCCTGCTTAGAGACATTGATGAACACCTCGCCGGGTGTACCATCGTCGTACTCACCGACGGTAAAGTAACCCTCCAGATCGGCGATCTGAAATTTGTAGGTCTTGCTGGTACGGACGCGCGGCAGTTTGCGGCGGATGGTCTTCACGACTACCCGGTCCGAGCCGACAGTTGTCAGCTCCGCTTCAGGGGCCACTCTTTCAATCACTTCCTTTTTAGCCATACTCAGCGGTTGCCCGACCTTGCAATTATCGCGGTAAATGGCTACGGCCTTGAGACCCAGCTTCCAGGAGTCGATGTGGATCTGTTCGATGTCTTCGACACTAGCTTCTTCGGGCATGTTGACAGTTTTGCTAATCGCGCCGCTCAGGAACGGCTGGACAGCGGCCATCATCTTAACGTGGCCCAGGTAGTGGATCGAATTATCGCCCATTGAGCAGGCAAAGACAGCCTCGTGGTCTTTTTTGAAGTGCGGGGCACCTAGAATGGTCTTTTCAATATCAATGTAGCTGACAATGTCTTCGATCTGAGCCTTGGTATAGCCCAGGATCTTCAGGGCACGGGGCACTGTCTGGTTAACAATACTCATAGTGCCCCCACCGACTAACTTTTTGACCTTAACAAGACCAAGGTCTGGCTCAATACCAGTGGTGTCACAGTCCATCATCAGACCGATCGTACCGGTTGGGGCCAGCACGCTGGCCTGGCTATTGCGCACGCCATATAATTCGCCGAGCTCTACGGCTTCGTCCCAGGCGCTGGCGGCCGCGCTCAGCAGCTCTTCGGGCGCCAGGCTGGCGTCAATCTTAGAGACTTCGGCGCGGTGCATGCGCAGCACCTTGAGCATACCGTCGCGGTCCTTACTAAAGCCGGCAAATGGGCCGACCTTATGGGCAATCTTGGCGCTGGTAGCGTAAGACTGGCCAGTCATTAAAGCAGTGATGGCAGCAGCGATAGCGCGGCCTTCGTCGGAATCGTAGGGCAAACCAAGCGCCATCAGGAGCGCGCCTAGGTTGGCGTAGCCGATACCGAGTTCGCGGTAAGCCTTCGCGGTCTTACCGATGTTCACGGTAGGGTATTCGCTATAGCCGACCAGGATTTCCTGGGCAGTAAAGATCAGCTCCACAGTGTGGATGAAGGCTTTGATGTCAAAGGTATTGTCTTCGCGCAGGTACTTCAGTAGATTCAGGCTGGCTAAGTTACAGGCCGAGTTATCCAAGTGCATGTATTCGCTGCAGGGGTTCGAACCATTGATGCGGCCGGCGTTGGGCGTGGTGTGCCACTTATTAATGGTCGTATCAAACTGCATGCCGGGGTCGGCACACTCCCAAGCAGCTTCAGAAAACTGGCGGAAGAGCTCGCGGGCCTTGAGCGTTTTGACCGGCTTGCCGCTGGTAACAGCGCGCAGCTTCCAATCATCATCGTTTTGAACGGCTTGCATGAAGTCATCAGTCACCCGCACCGAAATGTTGGCATTCTGGTACTGAACGCTGAACGAATCCTTGCCGTTCAGACTCATGTCCCAGCCCAGGGCCTGCAGGTCGCGGGCCTTGCGCTCTTCGATTGCCTTGCTCCAGATAAACTCTTCAACGTCGGGATGATCAGAATTTAGGATGACCATCTTGGCCGCCCGGCGGGTCTTGCCGCCGCTCTTGATGGCGCCGGCCGAAGCGTCAGCTCCACGCATAAAGCTTAAGGGGCCACTGGCCGTACCGGCACTTTTGCCGAGAGCTTCAACACTGGAGCGGATCGGGCTGATGTTGATGCCGCTGCCGGAACCACCCTTAAAGATCATGCCTTCGTCAACGTACCACTGCAGGATAGCCGGCATGGTGTCTTCGATACCGAGGATAAAGCAAGCGCTGGCTTGTTGGGATCTGCTAGACGCGCCGATGTTGAACCAAACGGGGCTGTTAAAGGCGGCCCGCTGAGTCGCCAGCACATACTTCAGCTCTTCACGGAAATCTTCGGCTTCGGTGCCAGACTCAAAGTAGCCTTCCTGGATACCCTGGCGTGTAACGGTATCGACTACCCTATCTATTAGGTGCCGGAGTGAACTTTCGCGCTCGGCTGTACCCGGCGTACCCGTAAAATATTTCTGGGCCACAATATTAATAGCGTTGAGCGACCAACCCTCCGGAAAATCGACACCGCGCTGCTCGAAAACCGGCGTGTCATTCATAGGGTTCTTAATAATCGAATCGCGCTTAGCCCACTTTAGCTGGTCGTAGGCCTTGCTTTTTTTAGGGGTAAAAAGCCGCTCCACCCCTAAGCTGGTTGTTTGTCCCATAATTGTTTGTACCCTCACTCCTTCACGGCTGCCGGCTGACAGCTGACAGCTGCCGGCCAATAAGCCCTTAGTTTTTATTGGTTTTAATGATGTTTATTTAGAGTCGTTCAGATCCGGCTGTCTCTCACATCAGCGCGGGTCTAGTTGAGCTCTCTGCGACCTCGAAAATACTTTCGAAACCGGAGAGAGCCCACCACACTACCTGCTGTCTTTAATGAGTAGCGGCTTTATGTTTGAGTACAGTCTGAGATGGAAGCCGAGCATCGTAGCGCAGCCGTACTAAAAGTACGGTGAGCAACGAAGCGCAGGTTTACGCTCAGAATGTGCCAAACATGGAGTCGTCCTACTTAGCTCTCGATACCTAAGTGTTTGCCCTGCTTCACCAGTGATAGCTCACGCTCAAAGCCCGAAATATCTTTAAAGCGCCGGTAGACGCTGGCAAAGCGGACATAAGCCACTTCGTCCAGCCGCGCCAATTGGTCCATGACAAGTTCGCCGATACGCGTTGAGCGTACCTCGCTGTCACCGCATGCATACAGCTCCTGTTCGATGCTGTCGACTACCTTTTCCAACTCCAGGCTGGTTACCGGTGTTTTTTCGCAAGCCCGGTACAGGCCGGCCAGCAGCTTGGTACGGTTGAATAGTTGCCGGGTGCCATCGTTTTTGACGACGATGAGCTGCGGTCGCTCTAGACGCTCATACGTCGTAAAGCGTTGCCCGCAACGGTTGCACATGCGGCGACGGCGAATAGCTTGGCCTTCTGCTACATCGCGCGACTCAATGACCTTGATGTCATCGCTATGGCATTGGGTGCATTTCATGCTGCCTCCTCCTAAAGCGGCCCAACTATTAGCTTGGATATCCTGGCATAACCACCATGCTGAACATCACAAAGGGCTAGGTAGTTGAGGCTTGCTTTAGGTTACTTTTACGTTTAATGTGCGTGCCCCATACCGTGCCTGCCAGTGTTAGCATAAGCAGTTTTACCACATATAGTGCTTGGTACTTTTACTATAGCCCCAGCTGTAGCGCTTGGCAAGCAATTTAACGCTGTATTATTTAGTACATGCGCTTATGCTTATAGTTTCGAGTTTTTTGGTGGGATCTAGCTTTCGTCGTCTGATTTATCGTCGTGATCGTTCTTGTTGCGACGACCCAAACGGCGTAGGAAGGATGGTTTTTCCAGGTCGTCTTCAAGGTGGCTGCTAATAACCGGCTCGTCGGCGCTATCAGTATCATCGCTGGGGTCATCACTGTCATTAGGCCCGGCATCATCAGTAGTTTTTGAATCGTCTTCTTGGTCGGCGATGGTCCAGATATTGGGTATCGGCGTATCTTTGCTAAAGTCGCTGGCATGTTCCTGGCCGTCCCCGAGGTTCATATCAATCTCGGACATGGCTTTTTCGTCCTGCTTGCTGGCAGTAGCAGCGACCGGACTGGGCGGCAAGGCGGCGGATGCGCCTGGCGTATCGTCAGAACGCTTGGCATAGTAAGAAGCATCGAAACCGGTGGCTACTACGGTGATAATGACTTCACCGTCGAGGTCCGGATTGATGGTAGCGCCAAAAATAATATTGGCGTCGGGGTCGGCGGCGGTAGTGATAGCTTCGGCGGCGGCGTTGATTTCGTGCATTGAGAGGTCATTGCCGCCAATCACGTTAAACAGGATGCCGCGGGCCCCGTCAATCGATACTTCGAGCAGTGGGGATTCAATCGCCTGCTGGGCGGCCAGCACGGCGCGGTTTTCCCCGTTAGCCCGGCCAATACCCATGAGGGCCGAGCCGGCTTTGCTCATCACGGTTTTAACGTCGGCAAAGTCCAGGTTGATTAACCCATGTACGGTAATAAGATCGGAAATACCCTGGACACCTTGGCGAAGCACGTCATCAGCAACCTTAAAGGCTTCCATTAGAGGTGTATCACGGTCAATTGTTTGCAACAGCCGGTCATTCGGGATGATAATCAGCGTATCAACTGCATCACGAAGCCTTTCTATTGCCGCGTCGGCGTTTTTGCGGCGTTTTTCGCCTTCGAAGGCGAAAGGCTTAGTAGCAAAACCTACTACCAGGATACCAAGCTCACTGGCCACCTGGGCCACAATGTGGCCGGCACCGCTGCCCGTGCCGCCGCCGGCCCCGATAGTTACAAAAACCATATCAGCGCCTTCGACGGCACTGCGGATATCGTCACGTGATTCTTCGGCAGCCAGCTGGCCAACCGCCGGATCGGCACCGGCACCTAGGCCACGAGTGGCATCTTTACCGATATGAATCTTTTTGTTGGCTTTAGAATGGTGCAAGGCTTGGGCATCGGTATTAACGGCTATGAATTCAACGTTTTCGATACCAGCCTCAACCATACGGTTGATAGCAGCCCCGCCCGCTCCGCCAACACCTATAACTTTTATCTGTGCAAACGTTTCGATGGCCGGTTCAACAACCTGTGACATGTAATCCCCTCATCTTAGTTCTTAGGCTCTAGTTCTTGGTTCTTAGTGTCCGACACATTCCTGCCTAAGAACTAAGAACTGCCGCCAAAGAACTACCTTAATGTATAGTCCGTAGTATACGTTAGCCGTTCATTTAGTTCAACAAATTTGCACAGCATATAATCACATATCTTGGATGTCTCATCAATCTTTGCCTGAAGTGACTACACTAGGCAGTTGACAGCCTAATGTTACAAAAAAGTTATAAAAAATGTATTCAAGTGCCAGTTTAACAGGGTAAAAATTCGTACACTTATTTGATTCGAAACAGACCAAAAACCGAGCCCAGGGCGGCGCGAGCGTTCTGGCTAGTGCGGCTGCCAGTAATTGGCGGTAGTGCTGGCAACAGTAACATGTCCAGCAGCATTAGCCCCACGACCGTGGTAAAGGCCTGGTCTTCAACCGTATCAACTAGGCCACCGACATTATGCAACTTACCTACTCTGGCCGGTAATTGCAGCTTTTCGCGGGCAAATTCATCGATGCCGGAGATTTTAGCTGTGCCGCCAGTCAATACAATACCGCCTGGCAATTTACGGGCCCGCTTAATCTTCTGCAGTTCCTTTTCTATATACTCCAAGAGTTCTTCGACCCGGGCTTCGATCACCATGGCGATATCTTCAAACCGGAAGTTATAGGCTTTGTCGCCAACCTTCACCATGGCATTCATTTTTTTGGCGGCGCTATGCAAATCGGCGTGCTGGATCTTCACCTGTTCGGCGACGTCAATGTCAGTCTTTAGACAGATAGCCAGGTCGTTCGTGATGTGTTGGCCACCGAGCGGCAGGACAGCTACGTGCTGGACCTCGCCATCTTCAAAAACAATTAGGTTGGTGGTGCCGGCCCCGATGTCTACCAGCGCTGTGCCGGCTTCGCGCTGCTGGCGGGTCAGGACCGCTTCGGCCGCTGCCAGACCGGAAACTGTGTGGTGCGTCGGTGTAATCTCGGCTTTTTCGAGAGCCATGTCGAGGTTGCGCAGGTTAGGCGAGGCGGCTGTAACGATGTGGGCATCAACTTCTAGCCGGACGCCGTGCATACCGACGGGATCCTTGATGTTGCGTTGGCCGTCCAGGCTGTAATTTTTGGCAAAAAACTGGACGATTTCGCGGTTCGGCGGCAGGCTGACAATAGTGGCCGCTTCTTCAACGCGTAGGCGGTCTTCGTGAGTGATTTCGCGGTTAGCGGCACTGATGGCGATAACACCTTCTGAATTAAGCCCCCCGACGTGTGAACCATTTACATTTACCGTGGCATGTTTGATGGCCTTACCCGATATACGCTCAGCTTCAGTTACAGCGTGGACAATAGCTTCGGCTACATCATCGACATGGACCACTGCACCGCGGCGCATACCCAGGTTAGGCGCCTGGCCATGGCCAATAATCGACGGCATGCTGCTGCCGTTCGGATCAAACATGCCGACGACACAGCGCACCATACTGGTGCCGACGTCGAGGCCTATAAAATGTTCTTGGTTCTGATTCATGTTGCACGCATACTTTCGACTACAACGGCTTCTGAGCGGCTGCTACCGACATACCGCTCAACCAACGTATCTTTAGATACGCCTAATTCGCCTGATGTCGCTACCGGCTCACTCAGAAAGCCGTTTCCGCTACAAAAAATGCGTGCAACATGAATCAGGTTCATTTGATGACCAGTATAGCGCTATTGCTTCCCTGATAGCAAGCCGGGTGGACAGGAGCTGCCTGATTATTCCAGTTTCATGCTAAGTTTAGTTGCTGCCTGCTGGTGCCAGCGTTCGTGGCGGTTGAGCTGGCTTTTGGTAGCTAGCCGCTCTTGCTCTTTGTCATCTTACGCTTTATGTAACTGTCGAGGAGATTATAGATCCGGTCGGTGTCGGCTTTGTTGGCTTTAGTATCAAGCTCATTATGTACTTCTTTAAACTCTTTTGTCATGTAGGTATATAGATTAGTAAAACCGATTTCTAGGCTGTTCATCTGTTTTTTAAGTGGGCCGACTTCTTTATCTAATAGGCGGACTATTTGATTATATGTAAGATTCTGTTCATTGCTCATAGTAAAATAATCGTAGCATAACATGAGTGAACACGGTGACGTAATATTTACGAATTTAACTATTAATTAATGAGGTACTAAGCTCTAGTAGCTGCTGTTCAGCGTGGAGCTACTAAAACCTTTAGTCTGGCAGTGTGAGGATTTCGGCACCCGCTTCGGTTATCAGAACAGTATGCTCAAAGTGGGCGGACCAGCTGGCGTCGGCAGTCAGAATGGTCCAGCCGTCGGGGGCAACTGTTACCTGGTCGGTACCAAGTGTGACCATTGGCTCGATGGCGATCGTCATACCTTTGCTGAGCCACGGGCCGGTGTTAGCCCGGCCATAGTTCGGGATGTTCGGGTCTTCATGGACGTGGTGACCGACGCCGTGGCCTACCAAGTCCTGCACGATACCATAGGGATATTTCTTGAGGGAGTTCTCGATCGCAGCGCCGATATCACCGGTACGGACTTGATCATGCACAGCGCCGATTCCTATTTCTAGGGCTTGCTCGGTGCGTTTTACTAGATCTATATGACCCTTCTGCTTGGGCCGGCCGGCAATGACGCTAATTGCCGCATCGGTGATCATGCCTTTATAGGTAACACCAAAATCCAAACCGACAATATCACCATCGGCGATTAGTTTGCTGGTCCGGGGAATACCGTGGACAACCTCATTATTAACTGAAATACAGATGACATCGGGAAATCCCTGGTAGCCCAGGAAGCTGGCCTGGCCGCCCAGCGCTTTAAGCTCCTGCGCGGCATGGTCAGCCAGCTGTTTTGTAGAGAGGCCAGGCACTACTTGTAGGCGGAGAGCTTGCAACACAGTAGCCAGTATCCGGCCGCTGTCGCGCATGGCCTGGATTTCTGTAGCAGTCTTTACTTTAGTCTGCATGAGGAGCCTTACTGGTCTTGGTCTTTATGGATATAGCTCAAAATTTGGTCGTGGACTACCTGTGGGTTCTGGCCGGCGTCAATGTCATACACCGGAGCACC
>JBBPZG010000009.1:0-3034 GCA_038199095.1 Saccharimonadales bacterium (SeqCode) | reverse complement strand
ACCAACCAGATTGCCCCAGGCGAAGAAAAGTGGCTGGTCGAAAAGGTCGAGCATGCCTTCCAACAGGTAGAGACGCTGGGTGCAGAGATTAAAGACACCAGCTTTGATCATTTGTATGTCCTGCTCGGTGCCCTAAAAGTATTGGGGCTCGATGGTGCCGCCCAGAGTTTCATGCCACGGCTGACAGAACTCAAACAACGCCAGACGAGTTAGATAGCAGACAAGTAGATGACATTAAACAGACAAATAGCAGGTAGCAGATTACAGATTGCCACGGCGGTAGCGCGTCTGAGATTTGGAATCTGCCAAATTTCTGTAATTTGTTCTCTGCTCTCTGCCAATTTGTTGGAAGTCAGGGATTATATCTTATGACAGATGATATCTACCGGGCCGGCCACCGCCAGCGCGCCAAAAACAAGCGCCGCCAGCGCCTTATATGGACCTGCGCCGTGCTGTGTTTGCTGCTAGTTATAGCCGGTATTGCCATCTTGGTTAAGCAGTACCTTAAGCCCAATACGACCATTAGCCAGGGACGGCCGGTTACCAGTCACGTCAGTTACGAAAACAAGACCAAGCACTACCAGGAACCCGATTTCGAACTAGACCTACCCTCGGACTGGCAGCCCATACCGCGCCCGCCTGGCCCGTACCAGAGCTACACCTGGCAAACCAGTGATAGGGGTAGCAAAGGCCAGCAGATAGAGATATTTGAGGATACCATACCGGTAAACTTTACGGTGAACCGTGCCCTGATTGTAGAGTCGCAAACCGACCACTTGAGCCTTAAAGGCAGTGCTTCGGACAACTGTAGCGCTTATACCAAGGATCTGCCAACCACCCAGAGCCAGGGCGGAGCACACGCTAAATGGCAGGGCGTCGACTTCTTGTGCGACCAGTCTAACCAGGAGCGCGATATTATCGGCACCAGCTCAGCCGACGGCGTGAACATGGTGGTGCTCCGCAGCCCCGGCACGGGCGTTAGCCATAAGTTTTCCTTTACTTATACCGACCACTCCATAAATCCCGATTACAGTGTGTTCTACAACACTCTCACCAGCTTCAAAATGCAGTAGTATTAATAATCTTGCTTTAAATGCAACTACACTGTATATTGTGTAATAATGAGTAGAGTTGGCGGCTTTGATTTGGCTAATGAAGTATTTTTTGAGCTTTGCGCCCCAGTAGGTGCAGCTGATGTGGCCATGGAGACTATAAACCTTGTAGCTGGCAAGGAATATGTAGATTTGGGCGCGATGACACTTGGAACTTTTGCTTTTAGTTTAGTGGTTCGCTATGTGTTAGATAGATAAGAACAGTGCAATCAGGATATTAGTTGCAAAAACTACCATATCTAGCGTAAGCGCATATTGTTAGACTACTACATACATTAATAATTTATGCTGGAATCCCGTGCAAACCGGGAACTGTGCCGCAACGGTAAGCAAAATGAGACAAACCCAACGGTTTTTCTCATCGGAGCTTTCGAAATAAATTCGAATTCGCTAACGCGAAGCGCTCCTGCTCTTTTCCCTCTTCTTGAGGCAAAGCGTATTGATGAGTCCGATACAGCATTCGTAAAGTCTCTCGAGCAAGAGCGTGTGTTTTCGGATACCGCCCTCGCTCGCTTGAGTAGAGGGTATTTTTATGGAAACGTTGGCCGAGCAGCCTGCCGAAGCATTCGAGCAAGTTCATGAGCAGCTAGGTTTTAACCGCCGTGAGCGTACTCAGACCGATACCGCTACCTGGTTGGCCGAGGCTTTAAATGGCAGCATGCGAACCAGGTTTGAGTATAGCTTCGACGGCCAGGAGTTATACGGCGAAGACGGCGGGGCCATCGGGGAGATATTTGACTACGCAATTGAGTCAGCCCAAGCGATTGTAGCGTCTAATCCTGACCTATTGTTTGAATTACGAAGACGCTTGATTGAACGCGGCGAATATGAAGATATGATCGGTATGGCCAAGGGTGAATTACCGAACACCATGATCAGTGTATCTGATTACCCCCCTGAACTCATGGAGAATCCGAAGGATGTAGGCGGTTATAATGGACGCCGCAAGCAAACAATGCTACGCGTTATTGCCAGGCAGGTGGACGGTAGCATACGTATGACAACGCAAAGCCTTGATGGCTCAAACCGGCAGGCGCTGGAAGCTTTATACAAACAAATGGGGTACACTGCTGAGCCTGGAGAATTACTAGAGCAGCGCATGCATGTTGATCTACCGGCGGCCTGGCAAGACAAGCTAGTAGATAATCTCACCGATACCTATGACAGTTCGTTATCTGAACAGTACGGTGGCTCGTGGCACGCTGGTATCCGTCAAAATAGTACGCGCCAGCGGGTCAATACGTATGAATTTGCCTGCGCCCAAAAAGATCTCGTCGAGTGGTTTACAGCCGAAAAGTTAGCCGATCCTATAAAGGCCGAAAAACTCCGGTACCAATTAGCTGCAACTATTGATGAACGTTATGAACGGTTCGTAAGGGTAAGCCAAAGTGTCGATTCCGGGATCCGGATAGTCCCCCAAGAAATGAGTTTCAGCTTTGTACAAGCCCATAACCTGCATGATGAAATTGAACAGGCAAACCAAAGGGCAACCAGTAAAGGCAAGACATTCAGCGGTTGTGGGACGAGCGTAAAGAGGGAGTTAAGCGATACCGACGACCAGTTAGAGCAATCTGGCTATGGCAACAAAACCAAGCCCGAAAAGAATATTATGAAATGTGTGAACTGTCCCCAATTCAGGACTTTCCACGAAGAATTGCGGGCCCGCAAAGGTAAGTTTACTTGCCGCAACAAAAAATGCGGCTATACTGTTAACGTCTAAAAAAGCAGGCGTATAATAGGAGGATGCGTTATAAAACACATATGAATGATAGCTTAGCTTCGCGGCGGGTTGGGATTTATGCAGGGACGTTCGACCCGGTGCATTCGGGGCATGTTACGTTTGCGCTGCAGGCACTGCAGACGGCCCAGCTCGATAAAGTGTACTTTTTGCCGGAGCGACAGCCGCGCCACAAACACGGTGT
>JBBPZG010000008.1:0-4254 GCA_038199095.1 Saccharimonadales bacterium (SeqCode) | reverse complement strand
TCCAGTTGTCTTAGGTCGTCGAGACTTTCAGCAGCTTCAATGACATGTTTGAGCGAACCTTCCCGGGACAACCCGGTATGGCGCATTGCCATCCCACCCACCGGTAATACCCTCATAGCGCCCCAGGCTACCCTTCTAAACTTTGAATCGAGTAAAAATCTATAATGTGCACCCGTTGAACGGAGTATTTTATAAGCTTGGTTGGCAGTGGCAAATATCGGCGGATGTAAAAGTACCAGGGAGGCGACCTTGCCTGTATATTCACGCGCAAACCGCATCGCCAGTAACGCTCCCATGGAGTGTCCGGCTAATATAAACGGCTCACCCAGCTCAAGGGTGGCTAAGGTATGGTTGATGTGCCGTATATGCTCGCGGTAGCCGTACCTGTTACGGGTAGGTTTAGGGGCATTGCCAAAGCCAAGCAAATCAATCGTAATGACGCGGTAGCCTCCGGCGCTCAAGCGGGGTTGCAAACGCCGCCAATAGGCCGAAGACGTTAAAAACCCATGGAGTAGGACGACTACTCTGCCTTCGCCACCGTAATCTGTAATATATGTTGCGTATTTTGTAGCCATAACTAGACTAGTATACCTAAGTCAGCGTTCTATAGCTTGATACTACGTGCGATACAGCTTCGTAATGCTTTGCTTGGCTAGGTATGGCGCCGGATTTTAGCATAGCTGGCAATAACTTAGCATCGCGATTAAAAGAGGCCTTCGCCCCTATTCAAAATATATAGTGGCCTTAACTTTCTTTTACTGAGAGCAAAATACTAATAGAAAATATCTCAAAACAGAGATTTGTTACAAACGGATGACGGCGTCGGCCGGGTTGGTCATTGGAGAACTTATCTGGCGACCCCTAGCTGTGCAGGCCTGAAACTAGTTGTGGCCTAATCAAGCCGAACGACAGCTTCCCAGCGGTATACATTAGCCTTCTCCAGCGCTCCGAACGCTAGTCTATTAACCATTTGAAACTGACTAGCAAATGCTTTAACAGCAATTTGTTTTCGTAGTAGCTGTTCAGGGTTTAACTCATGTGACTCAATAGTTACTGATCTATTGAGGGTACGTTTAATCTTTTCCGAGGAAATACGCTCTGGCCAATTATTAAAGTTACGCACAGGCAGCATATAAGGAATATCTGCGTAAAAAGACACGTCATGTCCAAGTTCTGATAACTCGACTGCTGCTTTTCTAGTAGTGACGTGGTCAGGATGGCGTCTCAAATACGTGCCTATCCCCAGTGTAGCTATCACTCTATGCTCACCAGTGAGTTGGCGTTCAACAGTATCGGTAATCTCAGCTACATTGCGCTTTTTGAATGGTGCGTACTGTCTGTCAAGAAAATCAAGGTCTAAAGTCGTTGCTATAGTACTTTGTAGGGCATCGCTGTTTTCTATTCGTCTTAGGTGAATTGTATCGATTCCACTTATATGGCTGGACAGGCCATCCCACGCACCACGTTTATTATCCTGAGGCACACCACCAAATACTGTAACTACTCGTGTATCAGGTTGTTCAAGTTGGTGCCAGCAACTAAGCACAGCATCGTCATAATGAGGAGACAGTATATCGACTTGAGACATACTAATACTATACAACTAAAGTATTATTAAATCAATGATGGCGGATGTAGTCCCGAATGCCTGGAACTACTTTAGTAATCAAGCGGATTTGACGGCAACTGCACGACTTGGGTCGAAGGCTCTAGCCCCAGGCTCCTGAAAGTACAGCTTACTTTGACCACCACTGGCCTTTGCCCACGCTTCATAAGGAGGGCGCATCGGGCGGCCGTGAGTATGTTCATCGCCTTCGCGCCAAGCGGCTTCAGGAATACCGATGTTCTCAAGCATGGCCTTTTCGGCAACGGTCCGTATGATATTTGGGTCGGCTTTGCCTGCTTGTTCCAGATTCCCGGCGACAGATTCGGGCATAACAATCGATACTACAAGGATGTTGCCGGCACGGCCGTCGGGCACTTTATATTCAGTTTCCGAGCGGTAGCTTGAGTCACCAAATGTTCGATAAGTCATCTCCACGGCTGGCTCGTCAGCTGCCCCGGCGACGACTTCTGAGGCGAGCATGGGCTCGGTGCCGGCAACCTGCCGTTGCTTAGTAGCCGGTTCACGGCCGAACATTTTCTTGCGGCCAGGCACTTCAACTTCTTCATACATGTTCTTACTGACCGGAGTAAACACTACACCCTCATAAATACCCCTGTCACCATACACTTTATGTAAGTTTCGGTCCTCGAGCACAAAAGGTTCGTTATATTCTTTGATTGGCACACCCTGGCGCTTATCCTCTACCCGTTCGCTAAAGCCTGAGTAACCATGTTGTGAATATTCGGCAGCGAAATCAGTATGAACGGCAACGCCTCCCTTTAGGACGTCCTGCAGCAGATAGGTTTCAGCTAATTCGGCCCGCGAAGCATCGATGGCGTCAGTTTTCTGTTCTGATTCTGCTTGGGCGGCTGCCGCACGTTCCGCTTCAGCTTTTACCGCCGCTTTAGCCTGTCGCCCGCGCTCCCAGTGCCGGAACTGCGCGGTTCCGGCCAATTCCGAATAGTCTTGACTGGCAAATTCTTGAGCTCTCTTGAGCTTACCAGGATCTAAGCTGCCTATACCGCGCTCTGTAGATTTAACGAGTGAATCAACGCTATTGCCTGAGCTAGCGGAATAATCCAGTATCTCAAGCACATCTGCCATTTCGCTAGCTTTAGCCTGGGCGGCCCGGCGCTTTTCGATTGGCAGTTCGGGATTGCCGTGTACTGTATTCGCGTAATCCAGCTGGAATTCCGCGGCCTGTATAGGATTAATAGCCGGCTCGGCTATTACAGTTTCAGGTTGCTGGTGTGTGCCTGTTTCTGCAGGGCTATGAGGTCTAATGGTGTGGTTTTCGTGGGCTGGCATTTTTGTTTTATTCCAATATAAAAATATTATCACATAGTTTGTACTTTGTCAACGATTGACGGTACGTCACTAAAGTGGGCTATGAGATTCTCTGCAAAACATGATCTTACCGCAATTTGAACATTTACCTGTTTGATAGTTGTCCCCAAACCAGTCCTGTTTGCTCTCCCATACCACGGTATGTTGCACGCCTTGCTTGCCGCGGCACCATTTATTAGGTCGCATATTACTAGTTTATCACTAGACTATGCTTGGCGCCCCGCAGCCACGAATGTCTGGGACTATTACTCTAAGATGAAATTGGATCACGTAAGCGAAGATTGGCTATTTTTTCAAAATCTTCAGTATTATGCGTCCAGAGGGTAAGATCATTAGTCAAAGCGGTGGCAGCAATAATGGCATCAGGCAGCTCTATACCAACTGTCTTTCGTAATTCAATAACTTTATTGGTGACTGTCTCGTCGAGCATGTGATTCTTCATCGTGGAGAATAAATCTTCAAAATACCTAGCATCTACATCTTCTATATCCTTGTAGCCAAGTACTTCAGCAACGACAACATTACAAGTATGCAATCTTGATCCATATAGCTGGTTAGCAATTTTTTCACCTAATATGGGATCTCGCAAGTAAATGATTATATTGCTATCGAGCAGGATCACGTTTTACTTCTTCCCATGGGTCACTCGACAGTCGTTGTTTACGCTGCCATGCAACAGGATCCGGTATATTTTTGATGTGGCCCTTCTTTTTGCCATAGCCGACAAGAGCGGATAGTGCCTTTTGCTGCTTAACAAGCGGCTCTTCTACATTTACTACGTCGCCCAGTTTTAAGTTATTGTCATCAATATAGCGCTTGGGTACACGTATCGCGTAAGAATTACCTGTTTTAGTTACTATTCCTTTTGTCATGCTCTCAATTGTACTTACATGTACTTACAAAGTCAAATGGCGGGCCTTGGTGTACGCTGTTTGGAACTATTTTACTGCAACAATCATTCAGAAAGCATAAGATCAATAGATTTTTATTTAGAGGGTGACTGAAAATTAAATACTGCAAGATTATGCTCCTCAAGAGGTTTCTCATGAGGCGCAATGTAACGATTGTCGTCGCGTCCTAACTCTGATGGATCATACACACCAATCACTGGTTTATCAGACCATGTCTTCCCTACACCTGCATAGTGCAGGGGGTTTGGGCCTATGCCATTCACACCCTCACGAAATTGCTCCCATGTAACCGCAAATGCTTCTCTGCGTGAACTAGCATCACTTGGCTGGGCAGCCTCGTCATAACCAGTAAATATTACTCCTTCTGGGTCTAATGATAATTCCCCGAGT
>JBBPZG010000007.1:0-15605 GCA_038199095.1 Saccharimonadales bacterium (SeqCode) | reverse complement strand
GGGACAGCTTATGGGCCGAGGGCTACTTTGCCGAGTCAGTGGGTCAGGTCACCGAAGCTCGCATCAAGGCGTATATCCAGAGTCAGTGAAGCCAAGCAGGCAGCAGACCAGAAGCCCCGTACTTTAGTGCGGGGAGCGGTTCACTACCTAGGCTCAAGCGTGACAGTGCGCTGCGAACTAAACGGGCTGCTGGTAATAAGGCAAAGAATAACGTCGCCGTATTCGGCGGCAGCTAATGCTAACGCCGGGCGTCGCGTGCCAAAGCGCAAGTCTGAACACGGAAAGTTTACTAAAACTACATCGCCTACTGCAAGTATGCCCATGCCTCATCTTCCTCAGGGCGCAACCAATCAGAGAAAGCTTGCTGGCTCAAGAACGCTTCAGGATTGACGTAAGGTTTTACACCTGGCTTTGTGATGATGATTTCGTTGCCTCGTACGGTTAACTCAACTTCCGGGCCGAGTTTAGTCTCGTCCAACAAAGCCTTAGGGATACGTATCCCCTTGGAATTACCAATTTTAACGATAGAAGCTTTCATAATTCAACCTACTCATTATAAATAGTAATTACATTGTATGCACATTTCAAAAGACTGTCAACCTCCCCCACACCGCTCCGGCACAGATATTAAAATACTAAAGGGTCCGTCCTTTGAACCTCAAGTACTTGGGATGGGCTATTCTCTCCAGGTGTCTTCGCGAAATATGCACATAAAAACTGTCATAGACCGCTTCACTTAGGGGCTGACCAATGTGATGCTCAGGTACTTACCGTATTGTTTGCTCAGGGTTACATCAAGCGTTAAGAAAGCCGTGCACTTTTCGCGAATGGCTGCGGCAACTTGCAACGCATCTTCAAAGTCTTTACCTTTGTAGTGAGCCAGCGCCCACGCCACGTCAGCGGCTATAACATCATAAATTCTATATACCGCAGCCAGTTTCTCCACCCGCTCTAACGGTATTTTGTGTGCTTCGGCTAAGTAAAACGCGTGACTGAGCGACAGTGTTGATACGGCGATTGCCTCGCCCTGGTTTTGAAAGGCAGCCAAAGCTTTGCGTACTGTTAGTACTTGTTGCCGACTCTCTATTATTTCCATTAGAATGTTGGCGTCTACCGCAATCACTGTGTTTTAGGGCCGTATTTCTTTTCTAAGTACTCCAACTTGGTTCTTTTGAGTAGTTTGACGGTATCTTCGTTTGGAAAGGGAGTTTTAATGGGAGGTAAGGCATCTATAGCTCGCAACACCTCGTCAACGTTGCCCTTTCTATGCTTGGGCGGCTTGGGCTGTCTAGCCTTGGCGATCGTTTTGCGATGCTCGGTGATCTCTACCTCGTAGCCACCATTGAGCAAACGCACGTATTCACGTGGGTCGGTTCTGAGTTGCTTCAGGGATATGCTAGCTTTCATAACGACTCTAAGCGTAGTGCAATCTGAATAAAAAGTCAACTAAAAGTGTAACTATTTACAAACATCTGTACGGTTGGTGGCCAGGCCCAAACTTGCTGAACCTGATTATCAAAACCCCGGCACCGTCATCTCGAACCCCTCTTCGAGCCTGAGCGGCCTCGCCGTTCAGGCTCGAAGAGTCGAATGACCGATCTGGTCGAGGGCAGGCTCACGTGAGAGATCCCGTTATCTTTCATTGCAGGCTAATGAGATTCCCCGGCAGCTTTGCTAACATGTGTTCAACCCTCAATAGTTTCACTGCTTGGCGCTTCACTCGAGTCTACAAAACATCCTGCTAGGTGTTTTGGGAATGATGTACTGAATGGGGGGTTTGAGACTCAGGTTGCTCGCTCTTCATCCCGTTTATATCATGCCACCCAGCATATAAAAAGCCCCCGGCCAACGGGAGATTTTTATCCGGCCAAAGGAGATGTTACAAAACCTGGATCTTTTTGACGGTGTCCTGCTGCTGCTTGCCAAAGCTGATGGTGAGGACGCCGTCCTTGAGCACGGCTTCGATCTCTTCCTCTTTAACGGGTACAGGCAGGGCTATGGTGCGGGAGAACTCGCCCCAGTAGCATTCTTGCAGGAAGTAGTTCTCTACCCCGTCTTCACTTCCCGAGCTCAGCGTGCCGCGGACGGTTAGTTGGTTGTCGGATATGCTAACGTCGAGGTCGTTCTTATTGACACCGGCGGTACGGGCCTTTACGACTAGCTTTTCGCGGGTCTCATAGACGTCGACGGCTAGTTGGCCGGGTACGGTTTCGTCCTCGTCCCACTCGTCATCTGCGGCCGGCGCGGCAGCTGGTTGCTGGCTTGGTTCGGGCGGCAATGCTGCCTCATCGCCCAAAAAGGCTGCGGTTAGTTCGTCTTCTTCTAGCAGAAGATCGTCGTCGCGGTTACGTCGCGCCATATTTTTGTCCTCCGTTATTGTTGTGCTTGCGAAACTTCCACACTCCAGCACATTTTGGATGCAAGCCTATAGTATTGACTTCAAACTGCGCTAAACTGTGAAAGTTTTGGGCTTTGTTTTGTAGTGCAAACGCTTCTAAATTAACTAAAAATTAAGAGATAGAATAAACATTTGCATTTTTGTGTTACTAGCAGTATAGCTTAGTGGGTAAACAGAGTGCAACTAATGACTAACTTATTTACAACACATTAAACACAACATGAAAGATGAATCAGGAATCAGCAATAAACAATAAACGAGACATCGTGCTTGAGAGAGCTGAAGAGTATGCCCATGCTGTGTATGCTGTAGCGCGGAAACTACCAAAGCATGAGTTATTTGGATTAACTTCTCAGCTACGTCGGGCTGCACTCTCTGTGCCGCTTAACGTTGTTGAGGGCTACGCTCGCCAATCCAAAAAGTCTGAGGCACAGTTCTTGACTATAGCTTACGGCTCGCTGAAAGAAGCCCAGTTCATACTTGGCTTTATAATTGAAGAACACTACACTACAGCTCAAGACATAGAGACAGCCTTTAGCCTCGGTCATGAAACCGGCAAGTTGCTCTGGGCGAAAGCACAAACCCTCCGTAAACAGGTAAAACATGAACCATAAGCGTTTACTCACCCTTCCACAGTATCGACTTTCGGCAGCAAGAGGTTATTGCTTACTGTTTATTGTTTATACAGGCGCCTATGCTCAAGCGAGTTATGCGATATGAGTCTGTTTGATAAATTAGCTGCCAAAATTGTACCTCATGACTGTCTCGGCTGTGGAACGGAGGGTGATTTACTATGCACTAGCTGTTTAGCGCGGCTCGAGATCATTCCTGAGCGCTGTTATCGTTGTAATCGGGCCTCCGCCGCTAGCCGCACCTGCCCTGCTTGTCGTAAGGTCAGCCGGCTTTACCGCCTACAGCCGGCTACGCTCTATAAAGATGCGGCAAAAGACTTAGTGTGGAGGCTAAAAGCTGGCGGGGCCCAAGCGGCCTCCCAGCACATGGCAATCTGTATAATAGCTCGCACAAAACCGGAGCTTTTAAGTGCTGAAGATAATAAGCCGTACATCGTCCCTATACCGACGGCGACTAGCCGGGTGCGGCAGCGCGGTTACGACCAGGCTAAGTTATTAGCTCGTGAGCTGTCACTGCAAACCGGCCTTCTCTATTTTGACTGTTTGGCGCGTAGTGGTCAGACCCACCAAGTTGGGGCTTCGCGCCGCCAGCGGCTTGCCCAGCTTGACGGAGCCTTCCGGGTTACAAAACAGCGCCAGATTCGAGGAAGCCGTGTCATTTTAGTAGATGATGTGCTGACCACGGGTGCTACCTTGGAAGCAGCCGCGGCGGCGTTGAAGGCAAATGGAGCAAAACGCATTGAGGCGGTGGTATTTGCGCAGGCGTGAATGCCTGCGCTTGACCCGGGGATGAACTTGTTTCAGGATCCCGTTCGCAGCGACAAATAGACCAAGCTTTAAGCTCCAAAATTAAGTGGTTACTAAGTATAGAGCGTACAAATCAATCAATTGAGGTATAGTAGGTATCTTCTTAGAGAGGGATAGCGGACTTCGTCCTTCTCCGCAAAACCGTGCTCTGAGCAAGCTCATGCGCGCGATTTCGCTCCGCCGAACCCTCGCTAATCGTCAGCTCCGCCGCCGACCGCGAGGGTTCGAATCTACTTCAGCAAATAAAATAGCCCGCCTAAAAGGCGAGCTATTTTATTTGGCGGAGAGAGAGGGATTCGAACCCTCGCGGGAGATTGCTCCCCCCTATCGATTTAGCAAACCGACCCCTTCAGCCACTTGGGTACCTCTCCTCGTCCAAAGACACTTATAAAGCTGCAACTTCCAAAACTCTGTTTTGAAAATGCGCAGCTTAACGTGCTTTCTCCTCTAAATTTCCAGACAGGCCTGTCTGGAAATTTGTCCCCGTATTATAGCCTATTGCGTATCTGTTGACGAGCAACTTTTTGCAGATTTTAGCTTTTGTCAGTGCTCGCAGGCATTTGACTCGCTTTTCTGGTTTGATGCCCATGGCTGTAAGCGAGTCCTGATATGGCGGGACAAATGATTGGCGGAGAGGGTGGGATTCGAACCCACGGTACCATTGCTGGCACGACGGTTTTCAAGACCGTTACCTTCGACCGCTCGGTCACCTCTCCATATATTGTTAACGAGGCAAAGACGGGATATCTGCCCGAATGACTGGGCCTCCATCTCTTCCACCGAACCCACGGTACCATTGCTGGCACGACGGTTTAACGCTACGCAGTCTATTCATATACTGCTTAGCTACCTGGTCAAGCCGCAAGGGCTTGACTGGCATCAAGACCGTTACCTTCGACCGCTCGGTCACCCTTCCTTGGCACGCGTAACAGAGGTGATTATAGCAGCCAAGCCTATAAATCGCAAAATATAATACAGGGGCGCAACAGGGGTAAGCGTTTTGCCGCACCTGTTAAGTGCGGTACAATAACGCTTATGGCAGAAGATACAAATGCTCCAAAAACACCAGTGAATGGCCAGACATTGCAACCCGGTGTAATTATTAGCCCACGCGCAGAAGATCCTGCCTCTGAGCAACAAACCGTAAATACCCAGCCGAGCTCAACCCCTACAAATACTGTGGCTGAAGCTCCCCTGCCTACGGCAATACCACCCGCTTTGCAAACCTCTTCCCTGCCGCTCCAACCACACCCCCTACCTGATACCGCAACTCCTGAACCCAGCAGCCCTTCTCCTTATGCGGAGGCCTCATTGCAAATATCCAATAACGCAGATGTCAGCTGGACAGCTTCGGAATTTATAGCTCATGAAAAATCGGCGGGCTGGTATGCAATGCTCGGGTTAGCAGCAGTAATCATAGCTGCGATCGTTTTTCTGCTCACTAAAGATAAAATATCTACTACCGTCGTAATTTTCGGAGCCCTCACATTAGGTGTCTATGGCTCTCGGCAACCCAGACAGCTGGATTATACTGTTGACAGTAGTGGCATAAAGATTGGTCAGAAGTTTCACGCTTATGACGAGTTCCGCTCGTTTGCCATTCTGCCCGAAGGTGCTTTCTCAAGTATTGTATTTATGCCGCTCAAAAGATTTGCTCCGCTTACAACTATTTACTATGCCCCGGCAGACGAAGATAAAATCGTCGCCCTTTTAGCCGAGCGCTTACCCTTAGAAGAACGCCAGCTCGATGCTGTAGACCAGTTTATGCGCCGGATACGCTTCTAGACGACCCTCAGGGAGCAATCCCCAGGGCGTAATCTATAACAATTTGTGCCTATATCGGAACGCCTGTTTACCGTGACTATTTCTCACACTAGGGAATGCGACCTGGCCCAAAAAAAAGACCACCCCGAGAGGTGGTCTAGCTGTAACGGGTAAAAAAGTTATATTGCCCGGCCGAAACGCTCTTTCTGGTGTAGCTTGCGCTCCATTCGGTTAATAAAACTATGCCTCTCTTTGGCGGCATCTGAACTCTTGTAATATGATTCGATTGCTTCTGCTTCTTCGTTGGACATAGGGAGTCCTCCTTTTATGTTTGTGGATATAAGTATCAAGCTTATCCTTAACCCAAGCTGTAAATTTTCTAACACAGTGGATAAACTGTGGTTAAAACTCACATTGGAATGCTCTCCGAGACATAAAACAGATGAGAAATCAAGGCAGCTGCTAAAGTTTCGCTACAACAGATAGATGTAGATTAGCTCTTAGAAGAGCTTGTATAGAAGAAGTATTGGGAGTACTTTGCCCGGTAGCCAGGCTTTTCTAGCCAAAAAGAGACTGGTTTATGACCGAAGGTATTCCCAAGAGAGCTCTAATATGCTGTAATGGCTTTAGGTATTACAGTATTTACTTCTAAGGAGAGTATATGACAGATTTGCAAACCGCTTTTGACATTATCGGCATAATTTTTATGAGCTTAATGTTGCTTATAGGTCTCGTGACTGTTATTGCAGTACTTGTCATCCGTGCGAAAATTGTCGCTATTCATAAACATGTCGAAGACCGCCTTAGTGCTGTAACCGATTGGGCCGAGAAGGGGGAAGCCGTGATCGGCGCCATAAAAAAAGTCGCCCGCAAGCCGAAAAGGTAGGGCCCAGCCCGTCAGTATATGACTCAGGTACCCAGATGAACTCCATACAAAAATTAATTGCCCACGTAGACAACCTCCAGCGGAAGTACCGCCTAACCGGTTTTACTTATGGCGTGGTTAAGAAGTTCGGGGATGACCAGGCTGGCTACCAGGCTGCATTACTGACATATTATGGCTTTTTATCTTTATTCCCGCTGTTACTGGTGCTAACAACCCTCACCAGTATGCTTGCAGGTAGCTATCCCCACTTACAGGCTACGATTACAGACAGCGTTAGCTCATACTTCCCTGTACTTGGAAACCAGTTGTCCAACCATGCCCACGGTCTTAATAAGAGTGGCCTGGCGCTGTTCACGGGCATATTGTTTACCCTGTATGGTGCGCGGGGTGTCGCTGACGCTTTCCAGCACGGTGTCAACCATATCTGGCGGGTGCCAGTTGAGCAGCGCGATGGCTTCCCGAAAGCACAGTTAAAGAGCCTGGGCATTATACTTATTGGCGGTTTTGGCCTAATACTAGCCTCTGCCAGCACCGGTTTTGCTGCCGCTGCCGGACATGGCCCGCTCTTTAGTGTATTGTCAATTCTGGTGAATGTTATTATCCTGTTCTGGCTCATTACCCTGGTTTTAAACATAAGTCTGCCCAGTAACGTTTCAATTAAGCAGTTAAGGAGCGGTGCAGCGGTGGCCGCCATTGGTTTAGTAATCCTCCAATTTCTCGGTGGTTACTTACTCACGAAACAGCTTAAGAACCTTGATGCCCTCTACAGCAATTTTGCCGTCCCGCTGGGCCTGCTTTTCTGGATTTACCTGCAAGCCCAGGTGTTTTACTACGCCGTAGAGGTCAGTAGTGTTAAAGCCGGAGGCTTATGGCCGCGGAGTCTAAGTGGCAAACGGCTGACAGTTGCCGATAAAAAAGCCTACGCCCAACTCGCCAAAAAAGAGCAGGCAGTACCCGAGGAAGGCATAGAGACTTCGTTCAAAAAGAAAAACTAAGCTTCGTCAATAGGATCTTCTTCTACATGGTCCTGATGGGCCGTCCGCTTAGGCACTATTTTATGAAGTCCGTTGAGCAGGAGCACAAAGATCAAGGCACCCAGTATTGAGCAAAGGGCTGCAGGCAGGCTGAACAAAGCCGTCGAAGCCGTTCCAGCAGTCAGAAAAAAATAGCCGGTAAGGCCTAGCAAACTGCCAGCAATACCTATAACGGCGTTAACCAGTAGGTGGTCAAAGCCACGCTCGGATAAGAAAAAACCTGCCGCTCCACCGACTGCCAGACCAATCAAAAGGGATAGTAGTATGCCCACCCTCTCCTCCAGCCATTTAAAGGCTACTCAACCAGATATTGGCGCCACCAGGCATCGGCTTTTGCGGACATTCTGGACCTGGCGGTATGTTTGCCAGGCATAAGTTTTTCCTTCCACGCGGTAATAATCATACTGCTAGCATAAGCATTAAAGCAAAAACTAGCTGTTAATTTCTTTACAACAACGGGGCTATGGGGTTGAACCATTTCATATCTCTTCCCCATAGTGAAAGCCAATCTGGTGAGTGCCAGGCAGTAGTTCTTGGGAGGAGGCATACCCGTAGGTATGGTGACGAGTAAAACTGCTGGCTGGTGCCGCCAGCTTGGGTTGTAACGGGGAGGAGATATGAAAGGGGTTCGTTATAATTTAGGAGATTTTTGGGAGTCGATCAGTTTTTCGATCAGCTGCAGTTGCCGGCGGTTGATGGCCATAAGCTCCTCAACTTCGCTTTTTGCCTCAAGGTTGGTTTCATAATCATGTTGTGCCATAGCCGCACTAATAGCATCGGCGCGTTTAGCGGCGATAAGCAGGATAGCACCTTGCAAACCGGCAAGCATAGATAAGAAAAGGTTCAGCAGTATGAAAGGGTATTTATCCCAATGGTGAAAACTGGCAACCGTATTGGCCATAGCCCAGATAGCCATAAAAACAAGAAAGCTAAAAACAAATGTCCAGCTGCCCATGCCATTCCGTAAACGGTCAGCGGCCCGTTCCCCCACGGTAAGACTTTCCTTGTGGGCCTTGTGCCAATTGCGTGGGGTCGTACTCATCTCACCGCAACTTTCTGATCATAATCGGAGTATAGCACAAGCGTGTAAGCCATCGCTATCGCCGGTGGATCAGCGGCGCCTGCCGGATATAACTGCGGTCTTCCAGTTGGTCCACCAGGCAACGGGCAACGGCTGCCCGCGGTACAGTTTGCAACGGAAAGCCGAATATACTATTGAGCTGATAGTGTGCAGCGGAACCCCCGGTCATAGATGGCGAGCGGATCGTAGTCCAATCCAGCTTGCTCGAGGCCAGTAACCGCAGATGCTTCTCGCCGTCGCCAAGTATTTTTCCAGCGACAATTTTAAATACGCTATGGCTAAGGCGGGTAAATAAGTCTGGTTGATCCCCTTTCCAAAGTGCAACATTGCCAGTTACAGTTACCAGACGCTTAATACTCTGGGCTTCCATGGTGGGAATGATTACTTGCATGCCGCGGGCTAGCACATCTTTACCCTTAGTATGCCAGCTGCCAAGCGCACTGATGACTGCGCCACTGCCTTTTATCGCTTGCTGCACCGCTTTATTATCTGTAATATCGCCTTTTACAATTCGTAAGCCGTTTGTAGGCTCAAAGGGATTGCGGCTATGAACAAAGGCTTGTACCGTGAAGCCTCGGGAGAGCGCCAGTTTTACTACCTCCTGGCCTACCTCGCCAGAAGCTCCAAAAACAGTAATTTGCATACGCTCATAGTAAACCTATTTTTAACAAGTGAAAAATACCACTGAAGCTTTTGGCACTGTCATCTATGCTACATATCAAAGCAAATAGTTCTCTTTTATATTAACTTTAAAGGCCTCAGGAGGTCTCTATGAATGTTGAGAAATACCTACAACAGCTTAATAAATGGGCTAAAGAAGACAAAAAACGGCAGGAAGATGCTAAACGGGAGCAAAATAACAGCATAGATCATCTTTAATAGGTGTAGATGCTAAAGGTCGGCCGCTTTATGCGGCACCAGTAGCCAGTGCTTAAAGCGGGGCTAACCGGCTACTGTTCCGAAGAATTTTGCTGTTCTATCTGCAGCTTATCGCGGCCTAATGCA
The DNA here is from genome assembly GCA_038199095.1 of Saccharimonadales bacterium (SeqCode). GTDB lineage: Bacteria > Patescibacteriota > Saccharimonadia > Saccharimonadales > UBA4665 > JBBPZG01. The sequence goes on along the minus strand of JBBPZG010000007.1, from coordinate 5,998 downwards.
ACCGCGCCCAGAGTGCTTACCTGGTCCTGTGCGGCCCGCATTCCCTCTGACCCAGGCTCACTAGCGGCCTGCTCTTCGGAGCCGACGTTCCTCTTGCTGGTGGCACGCTCATGCAATGAACCATATTCACGCAGTATTCCACGCACTAATAAACCTTGCGGGGTTAAACCCGGCCTGCTAGATCTAGGTATGGTTCTCGTCTCTAATGGCATAAAAACCTTTCGCTATTTGTTTAATTAAGGTACTTCCTACCCTATAGCTAAGGCAAAAATTAATCAGTAAAAATACTCACATCTTAATAAAAACCAAACATAAAATACCTATTTATATAGAAGCCAGAGGGTATCCTATAAACTGTTGCGGATTCGTTTTACCATTCTCGCCAATTCCCGCTCCTGTTTTCTAAACTCGGCAGCCATTTCGTTGAACCTAAGTTGGCGTAATGGTACGTTCCGGCGGATGCGTGGCAAAGCAATGCTACCCTTTTGTGATTTATGGGGTAAGGGGTTGTCTTTATGCTTTGGGGGTGCCATTGGATCTTCCTGGTTAGCTAGTGCTCAATGTGTTCGTATACTGGGCACCTAGTCTCTCGGTAAGTGCTCTACGACAGGAGCCGCTATTTATAACTGTACTCCTGAACAATAAATTGTCAAATTATGTAATTTTTATCACAGAACTGCAAACTTTTTGTGTTTAGAAATCAAACTGATTGTGGCGTGAAGGTAGCAAGCCTGGAGTAATATCGGCAATGCGCAAAGGCAATGCTTTTCTAATTACCAGTATTAGACCAGTGCCAGGGCTCATTCCAAAACTGGTGCAGGCCAAACTTAGAGGCGTTGGCGGACATCCACCTGTATACAGCGCTTGTAGGTGCCACTCGTGGGTTTATAAGGCTTGGTGGTAACCAACCATTTGCTGTGCCAAAGCTTGAAGCGCTGAGTAGAAGTCCATTCAGGTCAAAATCGATAGCTTTACCACTTTGGTGCTTAGAATAACCTGCAGCAGCAACTGCATTACGGTCTAAGTTACCGTTAGCGAGTATGATCTGGTGAGGCATTGACCTGAAAGAGCTGGCTGCACTTAGCGTAATGCCATCTGCCGCGGCCGCTTTGAACAAGTTAGCCACTTGCTGTGCTATATCGGCGCTTACAATCACGTTGCCATTAGAGCCTGGCACATAGTAAGCATCGCCAGGTTTGCTTTCCTCGCTAGTACTGTGAAAGCCGTCAATAGCATAGAGATGTTGCTGTACCAGGTTGCCTGCAACATAAGTATCGTGAACACCCAGGTCGGTAGCTCCTTGGATTTCATGGTTATGCGCTTGCTCATGGGCGACAGCAACTTTCCCGGCAAAATTGTTCGACAGTGAGTGGTTGCTCTCACCAGATGATGCGTGCTTAGCAGGCCCAGCGGCGTTAGCTGCCTTAGTCTGTTCTTCGGCTATAGCGCGGGCGTGGGCATGTTGTATTTTATTATGGAACTCCGTGGCTCTGGCCATTTGCTTGTGGTAGTAGCCTGCGGCCCACTGCTGGCGCTCTGTCCCCATCTGCAAAGAACCATCTGCATTAACCGCCCCTTCAAAGTAGCGGCCCCAAATAGCTGCCTTGGAGGCAGCGCTGCCTCCATTGCTGTGCAGGTACGTAAGCGCTGTGGTATGGGTAGTGGTTAGCTCATACTTCACAAACTCTAGCTGGGTGCTCAGCCTCCGGTAATCCAAGCCATGATTCTTTGCATAGTTCTCTAAAGCCGGAAGCCTTGTCACAGGGTCCCACTGGCCCAGGCCATAGTAATCTCCCCCTGGGTGCGCTGAGGTTACATCGCCGCCGCCGTAACCATCAATTACGGTGAAGCCAGCTGATTCTATAGCAAAGCTCCCAACAGCTCCGGCAGCTGCTTTGGGCGACATGCCCATTTCTTTAATAAAGAAGTTGTAGACTTTATCTTGAGGCGTGTGCCCAGGAGCCAGGAAGTGGCCATTGTACGTATCTCCTGTATGATGGCGTTCAGGATTACCGTTACCGGACTCATGGCTGCTTCGCTTATGGCCAGCGTAAGTAGTTGGGCCAGGCACCGACGCAACCTTGGCGTCAGCTTGCTGGGCAGCTGCAGTAGCTTCGGCATTGGTGGGGACTTGGGCAGTGGAAGTGTTAGTTTCTATCGCTACTGCCAGCTCGCTCATGGCGAGCAGCTCGCGGGAGCCCTCGGCTTTAGGCCGGGTAGCTACGATGGCATGGGCTAGCAGCGTGGTGATAGCTTCTTTTTGGGCGGCAGTATAGGCTGAGCTGCCTTGGAACAAGCCGTTAAGCTCATCGGGTAGTTTCTTTCCACTTTCGCCGCTTAGCCCGTTTGGATGAGCAGGCGAAGATTTTACAAACTGTGAGGCTAAAGCCGGATGACGGGCTGCCAGGTTAACCTGGTATGCGTAATCAGCAGCAGCAGCGATATCTTTGGGTGTCAAAGAGGCGTGGCTTGCCTGCGCTAGACGGCCTAAAACATAATCATGCACGAAGTCGTCGATATGTTTCACGGTTTTGGCGTCAGTGTGACCTGTCGATGGCGGCGCAAACTCCGATGAACTGACGAGACCGGGGACGCTCTGGGCGTAACGCTGGGCATTTTTTATAAGCTGGTTTTTTATATGTTCACTAGTAACAGGTTTATCGAGATTAAGCTTCATCCGTTTAGCGTGTTCCGTAGGGTACAACGCCATAGTGTTAGCCAGCTGAGTACTCTCTATAGAGTTGGCACTATCCATTTTGAGTTTTAGCAGGTCCTGGGGTGAAGTTAATGCCTCGACCTTAGCTCTAGGCGAAAGCGCTTTTTCTGCATGGTTGCCCTGCACCGATGTTACCGGCGTCCGGCCTTTGAATGCGTCGTGTGCGCCATGTTCTGCTGAGGAGCCAGGCATGGTTGCGGCTGTTAGTGCTAATCCTGCACAGAGTACCCCTGCTACGCATGTCTTCTTTGCCTCATCGCTCATGCCCTTCCAGACATCGTCAGCAATGTTACATTTCTCTCTAGCTACTTCAGCAAGGGCCTCCCACTTATCACCAGTGAACAAAGCACTCAATTTGGCAACGTCGATTGTCCCAGCAGCGGCTTCACCAGCTATATCCACAGCCTCGCGGGCGAGCGTTCCCTTTTTCTTATAATCAATCCTAAACGCCACGGCTTTTGTGTCGCCGTGATCGTACGTTTGCACGCGTTGGCCTTTAATAGGTTGCAGTCTTTTGAATTTGCGTGGCTTAGCAAGATCCAGGGCTAGCTTGCCATCATCGGAGATAGTAATGCCAGCAGCATATTCTTTTTCTTTTGCATCGCCCTCAGCGCTCCTCTTAGCTCTCTGAGTCTTGCGCTCTTCTCGCCTCTCTCTAGTTTTTTCTTTTTTTTCAGCGATGGCTTCAAGCCGCTGCTCCATCGCTTGATGCTTGTACCACTCCTTTTCGTACTTCCCTTTCAGCCCCTCAATAGCTGCGAGCTTATCGCTAGGCTTGAAGCCCTGGATTTTACGCAGCTGTTGCCGACACTTTTCTTCCAGCCACTCCCCGTAAGCACTATCAAGCGTTTTGTATGCTTGGTCGTCAGCCGCCTTTTCTTCCTTGAGCCCCTCCCAGATGCCCAATTGCCAATCTACCGGCAGCGTATCCAGATCGTCATACTTCTTGACAAGCGTAATGTCGGACAGGTGAGGGGTGTTTTGGGCCCAGGTTACCAGCTCCGAATCGGCTTTGTGCAAGCGGACTTCTCCATCAAATTTTTCATAAGCGTGAAAAGACTCGTTGGTTGCTGCCACGCGCTCGCCCACTGTACCATTGCCAGGTTCTTCGGGTGTTCCGCCGTAGACCAGGCTTTCCAGTACGTCCTCTTTCGGCATGATAAATGTTCTAAACTCAGGGTGGGCAACCTTTTTGGCTATCTCCAGGCTTTGCCGGGCATACTCGCGGCCCACCACTTCTAATTTCTCCAAAGACTTATCGTCACGATCCACATTGCCGGTATGCAGCTCGCTAGCAACCAAACCATTGCCTTTTGCAAACGCAGAAAAGTCAGGATTGTTTGTTAAGCCATACTGTAAAGCTGCCTGTAGCTTTCTGCCGCCAGCTCTGGTGTCGGCCTCATCAAACAGCGGCAGCACTTTATCGGCAAAGTCTTTCGCCTGCCCGACTTGATGGTCAAGATCCCACATTAACCGCTCCGATTCAAGCATCTGGTCTTGCTCAGGGCCAAACTCATTTTCGGCGCAAGCAAAGGCGCAAGTACTCCTGTCATCCATCGCCTCAGGCACAACTACACGCTCAATTTCAGCAGTATTTCCTTCTGGACGAAAACGAGGCATAAACTATCCCTTACCTAGCCCCTGCTGTACTATTTTGCGCAGACGTTTTAACGTAACTGCCAGCTGCTTTAGAAGTGGCTACGCACTGCCTGTCCATACTGCCACTAATATGCTGGATATTATCAATAGAAGTGTGTAACCTCTGAGGTGCCTGACTGATGTAAGAGTCCAGGCTCTCAGTATTCGTTTTTATAGTGAAGTTATTTGGACTCACTTGCGCTGCAGTGTCGTGCGGCCCATTGACTAGGTAAACAACTTTAACGTCTTTGGCAGGAAGTCCAGCTAAAAACTTCCAAGACCCGGCGTCAGTCTTCTTCTGGTCAGCGCTAAGATCGTGCCGCCCTTCGATATTCTGAGCATTTTGTAAGAAAGTGCCGTTTGTGTAATTTTGGATTGATTGGGTCAGCGCGTTTTTAACTTCTGGAGTACGTGAGCAATTAGCGTTGAAGGCCACGTCCGCTAATCCTGTAACCCACGAGGTCCTTCGGGCGTCCCCTTGAGTCTGAGCACCGACTATAGCGCCGAGCGCGCCTATAGCACGACTGCCAGGGCCGTCTCCCATATGAACATCGAAGGTACCGTCCTTAAGCCTGCCAGCAGTAGGGTTGACAATATCGCTAAACAGATACTCTGTGTGAACTTTAGCCGTTACTTTCCAGCCTTCTTTGTCTGCAGCGCCTTTTTGGTGTTTGGTGACTATATCAATAGGGGTGATGCTAAAAGCTTTTTCGTCCGGCGTAGGATTACTAATACCTACCTTAAGTGTCTCTCGTTGAGTAACACGAAGGTCATGGCCAAGCGCGTAATTGGTTATGAAGCCCAAGTGACCGACGCCAGGCAAGCCGTCGGAGCCTTTTATTTCACTGGTACTGGTACCTGAGGCACGGACTAAATCTTGCTCATTGATCACTGATAAATCATTTAGTGATGTATGTACGCGCGCCTCAAAACTCGGGGTAGAATGGAACGCATTTGCTATAGCATGCGCCCCACCGTTTACTATATTTTCACCAATATGCTCAATCCCGTGAAAAGTGTGTTCCAGGCCATGCAGGCCGTCCTCAGCTACATTGTATCCTGCGTAGAGGGCTACACTAACGGCACCTAGCTTTGCACCTTTAGTCAAGAACCGGGCAACGTTAGCCCTGATTTGCCGCCTCTGGATTCTATCGTATACATGTAGTGCGCCAGTATCACCTCTGGCGGCTGCGTCATCTATGACTTCCTGGTGTAAGCCGTCTGGGGTGCCGCTTGCTTCCTTACGATGTGCTATGCTCGTGGCAACTTCGATACCTTTTGCTATAACGCCTGGGTTCATACTATCTCCTCGCTTAAATCTGTCCGACTACAATACTCTGAGACACTCTCTTAAGTTCTATCTGGGGTAATAGCGTACCCCTTACTATCTAATAGCCCTCAATGCATAACAGGAGGGCATGTGACCCTCCTGCCTATGCCTACTTGTTATGCAACAAGTGCGATTCCTGTAATAATACACCAATTTTTATATATGTCAATTATATATTACGAATATAATTATATTTTTAATATACATAAAATGAGACGTAAAACTAGGGGATAAAACCTTTATGGCCTGAGGGGTAGCTGAGCATAAAGGTTAATCTGAATCTCGACCCCTACACCGTCATCTCGAACGCTAGT
>JBBPZG010000006.1:0-5174 GCA_038199095.1 Saccharimonadales bacterium (SeqCode) | reverse complement strand
GAAACTACATTTACATTGTCAATGTCATTGTTAGCGAATGTCATCTGTTATACCCCCATAATTTAGACACGCAAAAACCCTCCCCTTGTACGCTGGTTAGGGTTCGCGTTTTGTTTACTAAGAGTTAGTAAGCTCGTACGTAGCCGACTAATTCTATTTGTATGCTTGACAGTTAAAGTCCGAGCAGCCTAGACTTTTTTGATAAAAGCCCTTGACAAGCAAAAAGCCTCTATCAATTGAGAGATTAAGGCTAAAAAGAACCCCTTACCCGAAGTTAGTTAAAACTATCGTGTCAAGGGGTTTCTTACTTCCCCATGACGTAATGATCTCTCATGGAGCTGCGGACTTATACGTCATGTTGTATTATAACCCACCTAGCTTAAATAAACAAGTACTTTATCTCTCTGCGCCGTAGTCCAGGCGGTAGATTGGTAAGGTATATGGGTGCTGTATAGCCGTAGTTATCAGCATCTTCCAGAACTTGTCCAGATCTTCCTCGGTCTTAATGATAGGTTCTTCAGATTCAAGGATCAGGTAGTTTCTAGCCTCCATCTAAGCTGCCTCATCCGGCGGTATATCAAACCTCGGGGCTTTAGGGAAGTGTATAACAGGTGCTGAGTCAGGCAGTTCCACGGGTGCTAGGTGGTTAAGCGTTGGGGCAACATCCTCTGGATCGTAGTTCCAGCCTTGCTCAGGAGGGGATCGTAGGCTTAGGGTAGGTGGTACATTGGGTGGTAAAGGCGGTGGCCCTCCTGGCGGCGGTATTGCCTCAAACTCTACGGTGTCAGCTAAAGCAGCATCACCTACGTGGCCGTAGCGGAGGGGGTTTATTAGCTCCCTGGCCAGTTCTTCCAGGGTTTTTTTCTTCTTTTCCATATCACCTCCAGGTTACAATTTCCTGTTCGTGCCCCTTGATGAAGTACAAGACCACTAAGGCTGCGCCAATGTACAAAAGTGCTACAAAAAGGCTCTTGGTAAACCAAACGACCAGTATCAGGATCAATAGTGCTGCTAAAAAATCCATTACTTATGCCTTGCCCCAATTCGAGCCACCAAAGAAGTACAATAGGGCTGCTATCACGCCAGCTAACCAGCCAAAGAACTGATCTACACCGAAATGTAGACAAATCCTTCCAACTATAAACGCTACTACTACACCGATCACCAGCGCAATCAACGCTTTTAATAAAATATTCATATCTAAAACTCCTTATTCCTGACCTGATAAACCCCTGCCGCCGTCAGGATAGCAGTTGCCAGTGAGAGGTACTTACTTACATTAGGATCACTGGCATAAGTTGCCAACGCCCATGTGAGAGCAGCCCCGATGACTGCCACTATTGTTTTGCTATATTTCTGCATATAATCTCCTTATCCTTTAAATACAGGTACGTTCTTGATGCGTTCAAACAGTGACTTGCGGTTAGCTGCTTTAGGACTAATCTTATTAACAGAACCAGAGTTGAGCTGTGGCCCCGTCTTATTGCCTTTTTGCCCAGCGGGATGGGCTTTAGCAATCTTACTTCGTCCCGTTACTGGCGGGCGGGTGTGCATATCGCCGTTTGTATTGGTTGCCGCTTTCTTGCCTATCTTTACTGTTGAACTTTTAGTTTGTTGCATAGTAGTCTCCTTTACTTATGCGTAGAAGACAGCGTTGCCACTATCCACCATTGCTTGATTTACGTTCTCTCCCGAAGCTGTAAATACATCGGCTAACCACCGGCCATATTTATCTCTAGGGTCTTTGAACGTCTTAATTGAAATAGTATCGCCTACAGCGATCAGGGTTTGGATGTAGGCTAACGCCTTTTTACCAGCGTCAGTCTTTAGCTCAGGCGCATTTATGCCATTCATGCGGAGTGGGGTGGCAAAAGCTATTCTGAAACCGCAATCTATAGCCACAGTTATCGTGTCGCCATCTATTATCTTTATCACCGTAGCACTATACTGATAAATGGGCTTTTGCATATTGCCTCTCTCTAGCCTGTAAACAGGTTCTACATCTTCGGCTGCCTGTAGTTTCAAGTCTGGTATTTTTTTCGGTAAACTCGTGGCCATTCTTACAATGTGTCATTCTAGCATTTCTGGCACAAAGATTATTGCCTCGCAGAATATTCTCTCTATTGGTCACAGCCTCCAAGTGTTTAGGGTTGACGCAAGAAGTATTTTGACATAGATGGTCAATCGTTAAACCCTTTGGGATTTTGCCATTAGTCAATTCGTAAGCGATTCGGTGGGCTTTAGCAATCATATTCCCAACTCTTATATGCCCGTATCCTTTAGCGTGTTTAGTAGCCTTCCAATTCCAACAAGCATTGGGGGCAACAATGTCCACTTTAGACCAGAACCGTTGTGAGACAACAGCGCTGTATGTATATGACGGTGTCATTTTAGTTGCCCCAAATCTGCCTGTAATTGTCCAGCGTCAAAGCCCTCTAATGATTTACCGTTTGTCAACATCTCATGAGATAAATAAACAATTCCTTCGTCCATATATCTGGCTATAAAACTCCATCTAGCCTTCTGCACTTTTCCCCACGTAACGCCATAAACGTATCTAGTGTCATACCCTACACATGGCCAGTAGTGCCCTCCTATAATTGGAGAATTAGCTACCACTGTCCATGGTTTACCAGAGTTAAACTGCTCCATAGCGCTCTTAGGGAATTGAATACCGATACCGACATTAGAAAAAAGGTAGATGGCTTGTTTGAGTTCTAGTTTATTACCCGGAGTGATCGCCATGTAAGCATCAACCTTATGCCTATTCTTTGCCACATCTACTATGCCTGTTTTACGTCTGTAGGAAGCAGCTACCTGCATGTCAGTCCCCTGGTCTGTAGTGGGGTCGTTAGGGTTAAATCCCGTTACAGCCGAGTAGTCGCTTAAGGCTGTAGTAGGAGTGAAACTGACTGCCTTGCCGCCGATCTTTTCCCAGACTATATGCTCATGGTCAGCCCCGGCAAATACACAATCGCCATATAAATTATTGCCTAGCGTTCCCTGCCAATCACTCACTAGCTTATAGTGGTCAGCCTTAGCAGGAGGTGTAGGCAGCGTAGGCAGGCTTAAGTAGTCTCTAAGACGGAATGAGACAGAGTTCTTTCGTGCCGGTAATTTTCCAAATTTCATTTGTTAGCCTTCTGGAAGAATGACTGAATAGCTGTCCACAGCGCAGACCAGCCCTTATTAGTAATGATGATCTTGTTAGGGTCTTTAATCTGGTTATCCGCAGCAGCCAGTTCTGTCTTGAGGGTGGTATTCTCGTCCGTAAGTGTCTTTACTTGGCTCGCCAGGGTGTCGTAGTCTTTAATCTTATGGTCTTGGTCTTGCCACTCCGAGGTGCTTCTGGCGGGGTTGGCCGCATCACTGAACTTCTGCCCAATCCGGGTATTGGTCTCATCATCGCTTCCTTCACGGTGGAGACCGAGGCGGTAAAACTCAATGTTGTCGTTCTTGTCCATCTTCTCCGTAGCAACGTTGAGTTGGTCAACTAAAGCTTGTCTGTGGGTGGGCTGGACTGTCCAGCAATGCCAAAGCATTTCTCTGAAATCTTTGTCCTGCCACGCCCCCATAATCTGGGAGTCGTCTTTACCGGAATGAATATCGTTACCGTTATAGCCCTCAACTTCAGACATAATAATCCGGACTAATGAGGTGTCATCTTTAGTAATCATGTCATTATTTACCTGTGATCCCTTTCTTCTTAAACTTCCTAATACATAATTGGCGTTGGTGTGGGCTACTAAATGCACGGTCTTATTCCCGCCCCAATTGGAATCTGCTCCCGTAAAACTACCTGTGTTGCCATTATTCATGGCTACGTCTATATGCCCGTAAACTGAACCGACCTTGGAGTTGAAGATCACGAAATCGCCTTCCTTCACTGAACCGTCTGTAATTTTGTCGAAGTATTGTAGTAACCAGCCGGGACTGTTCCAGTAATCAATTGCATTTCCCCAGAAGATAGGTAATCCATAGACTTCTTGGATCACGACCGCCGACCACTGAGCACATTGGCCTTGGTTAGCTGGGACACCGTCAACAGAGACACTCTGTCCTTGATGGGTGGCGTAGCATTGGTCGAGAGTCATCATTCCCCCTTCACGTTATTAAGTATCCGTTTGTTCTGGTTCTCCATACGCCGACTTGCAATATTTGCAGCCCTCAATATAAAGATTTCCAAGAATATAGCTTCCAGGCTTACTACTAGCAGAAGCTGGTTTATGTCTAAGCGGGTAACTATCCACACTGTCCAGCCAATCAGGTGTAAGAGTAAAAAGGGTATTGACCCAAACCATTCACTAGCTATCTCGGCTACACGGTCAAACCATTTAGAGATGTTATTCATAGGCATAGCAGGTTTAGAGGCAGACAGCCGATTGTATTATCTGGAGGTTTAGAAGGGCTTGGAGAAGGCTGAGGAGCTGGGGGGTTTCCCTGGGGACTAGTACCAGTAGGTGACGGATTTGACAGCTTCGTACTGGACTGGGGAGAATTGTTGTTTGGTATAGAGGCTTTGGGGGTTGGGTTAGTGCCTGTGGGGCCAGAAGTCGGGGCGTTTGTTTTAGCATCGCTTTGATTCCCTATCTGGCAGGTATCAAGATTGAGGATAGTAATAGGTATATCGTCACGGGTGAACTTGGCAAAAATTTCAGCGATACACCGGCTATAAGTTCTGTTCTGCTTAGCTAGGTCCTGATTCTCCTCAGAGTTTTTAACTGCTTGGCGAGCCAGGATGTTAGTTTGTTCGTTCAGCCGTTTGTTGAGTTCGGTTAAAATGGCTATTCTGCCGGACTGTTCATTGATTTTAATCAGTTGGACTATCGAGAACAGTAACAATAAGCCGATTACAAAGCCGACAATTACACGGCTGATGAGCCGGTTATTACGATGCAGCCAAAGCTGTGCTGCCTGGAGCCTGGGTGGATTATTTCTCATAAGCCTGGAACCTTAATGCCCCTGAAAGACGCCACGATGAACAATAGCACCACAACTGCCGTAGCAACGAGGGTAAGTAGTCTAATGACTGCCGTGTCTTTATAAAAGGGCGGTAGCTTTTCATGGGTAAATAGTGCTTTATCTGGGAATACCTTGGCCTCAACTTTACCAAGCCGTCCGTTAATCTTACGGGTTTCGTCAGTGTTGCTTTTAAGTTCATCTTTGACCTCCTT
>JBBPZG010000005.1:0-6074 GCA_038199095.1 Saccharimonadales bacterium (SeqCode) | reverse complement strand
TGAAGAATGTCGATATCAGCCTGGTGTGGTGGGCCTTTATGATTGGTATGGTTTCGCACCTGGTCATGGATACGCTGACCAAAGAGGGCGTGCCCTGGTTACTGCCGCTGCCGGTCAAGTTCGGCATGCCGCCGCTCAAAAGGTTACGTATTACAACCGGGAAAGCTGTGGAGAATTATGTCCTGTTTCCAGCGCTGATCGTGTTCAATGGTTACATATACTACTTGAACTATCACAAGCTGCTCACTATTTTGCACCACCATCTGGTGTGAGCTCGCCGGCATGCATCTGCACTAAGAGGACCTTGAATTACTGCCGTTCAGGCGGGCACGGTCGGTTTCGTCTTCGATTTCGTGGCCTAGGATTTCTTCTATCAAGTCTTCGATGGTCACGATGCCGATGATTTCGTCGTCTTTCTCGATGGGGATCAGATGCGTGCCGGCGCTGATGAATTTGCGGAACATGGTGTCGAGTGCCGTCATGCTGCCAACCAGTTGGACGGGGTGGAGGGGCATATCGTCTACGTGAAACGTGTTTTTATCAAAATCGATGTCGACGAGGTCTTTCATCAGTAATACACCGTAACACTTGGTGAGCTGCTGGTTAAATACCGGGATGCGGCTAAAACCATTGGCCTTGAGTTCGTCGATTTTCGGGCCGTCCAAGGCGGTGTTAGGCGTTAGCCAGTAGGTATGGCGGATGTCAGTCAGGATATCGCGGACACGTTTTTCGCTTAGTTGCAAGGCGCCGCGGATGATCTCGACCTCGTCATCGTCGAGTTCGCTGGTTTTGTCCAGCTGGTGTTCGCTGATCAAAAGCCCCAGCTCGTGCCTGGACTGTAATTTTGAGCCTTGGCGGGGGAATAGGCTGTCGAGCAGTATTTGCAGCGGTTTGCTAATCACATAGGTCACAAAACGCATTACCCATAGCACTGGTGCGAACCGGGCTGCCCAGAATAACGGGTCTTTGCCGAAAAGCGCCTGGGGTATAATTTCGCCGAAAATAACAATCAGCAGGGTACTCATCAGGCCGGCAATCCAACCATTAAATTCATGCTCCAGTACTAGGGACGTTGCCGACACGGCCGCTACGTTGGTTAGTAAGATACTCGCCAATGTCAGATGTACGCTTTTTCGAAGCGGTAGAATACGTTTAGCGGCCGGGTTACCGAGTTTAGCTTTGCGCCGTAAGTCGCGCATATCGAGTGACATCACGGCGATATTCAGACCCGAGCAGACTGCCGAGGCAGCCACAAGTAAGAACACTTCGATAATCAGAAGGGTAATATTGGTATGGTGCATATTAGCGTGCTGGCCTGCCGGAATTCCAAGAGGGAATAGTCATTCGTAGTCCATTGTAGCGAATTATGCTCGTGCTTCGCAAGCCATGGTGGCGGCTTGCATGCTTGGCACATTTTTGGCGGAAAGCTCCGCGCTTCACTGCATCGTACGTAAAGTACGCTTCCGTTCAGTGCTCTCTTTCCATCCAAAACTGCACTCAAGCATACAAGCCTCAAGCTATACTATAGGCATGGCAATGAATTTTTTTGATAAGTTATGGCACCAGAAGTTCAAACGCCCGCACCATTTGGCAAAGACAGTGGACACCGGCACCGGACAAACGGTAGTACTATTGCATGGTATTGGCCGCAGCGGCCAGGTGTGGCAGCATGTGGTTGAGCAACTGGCTAAATTGCCATATCGGGTGGTCGCTTTTGATCTACTGGGTTTTGGCGCTTCGCCCAAGCCGGACTGGCTGGAGTATGACGTGGACGACCACGCCCAGGCAGTCCTGGCAAGTATCCAACAATTACGACCCAAAGGTCCGATTATTCTGGTAGGACACTCCATGGGCTGCCTGGTAGCCGTGCGCGTGGCCCGGCTGCGGCCGGATCTTACTAAACATTTAGTCCTATACGAAATGCCCTTATACGAGGGGTTACCGCAAAAAAAACGTTACCGCCTGCGGCTTGACCTGTACTTTAAGATGTATGAGCGTATTCTGGGCTACCAACCTACCTTTAGTGTCGAGACTGCTAAATTGGCCGAACGCCTGGCCGGCCGGATTGCCGGCTTTGAGATTACCAAGGCTACCTGGCAACCGTTTGTAAAGAGCTTACGGCACACTGTAATGAAGCAGACGGCGGCCGCCGACATCAAACAGCTGCCGATGCCCATGGATGTAATATACGGCAGTTATGACATGCTGGTGATCCGCGGCAAACCCCAGCAAACCTTTGGGTTTGATAACGAACGCATTGCTTCACATACTATCCGTGCCCGGCACCTTATCTCTAAGAGTGCCAGCCGGTTTATTGTGGGACGGATAGAGGATGCCGAGCACCCCGACCGGGTAAAGGTCAGCCCATTGTCCCGTAAAAAGAAGGTGGCCGCCAGTGTCAAACGAGCTCAGCAAGCTGCTCGCCGGTCCCGCGCCTGAAGTTGCTCCGAGGCTGTTGGGCTGCCAACTAATCCGCGAAGTTGACGGGCAGACCCTGAGGGTGCGGATCGTAGAGACCGAAGCGTATGACCAATTAGACGTCGCCAGCCATAGCTATAAGGGACGGACACCGCGTACTGAAGTTATGTTCGGGCCGGCGGGAAATTTGTACGTCTATTTCACCTATGGCATGCACTATTGTGCAAATGTGGTGACTGGGCAGCCTGGGCATGGTGCCGCTGTACTAATCCGGGCTGTTGAGCCGCTCGCGGGTGAAGAAGCCATGATTTGTAATCGCCAGGGCCGTGGCGGCATAGAGGTGACGAACGGGCCGGCCAAGTTTTGCCAGGCTTTACGGATCAATAAACAATTAAATGGGCATGATTTGGGAGTGCCGCCTTTGCAGCTTATTCTTAAGCCGCCCCTTACCCCGCCACGTGTTGTACAAACTACTAGGATCGGCATTAGCATAGGGCAGGACGTCCCGTGGCGTTTTTATATCAGTGGCAACCGTTTTGTCTCCAAAATTGTCTAAAATTGTGATTGAAGTCACATTGCAATTTGATTATTTCAGGCATAAGCTGGTTATTAGGAAGTGTGAGGCTTCCTAATAGACCCGGGCGCACTTCGTTCCGGGTCTTTATGATTCCAGACTTCTTCATCAGTCTGAAACAACGCTTCCCGTCATCCTGAATTTATTTCAGGATCCCGTTCACAAGTCAGCAAAGTCTCCCTCCCCCGTCATCCCGGCGAAAGCCGGGATCCAGTCAATAGTATGTGCGAAGCACTCCTAATGCGTCCTTATCAAGAGACATCACCCTATCTTCACCCTCAAACCGAACCTCTCTTCCACTCATTACTTTTTGGTGGCAAAAAGTAACACAAAAAACCACCGCATACACGGAAAAGCTTACTAAGCCAGTAGCTAACGGCAGTCCGGTTCACCAAGCGGCTACCCGCTTTTATATTGCTTTTGCTCACGCGGTCTGCCATTAGCTACTGGTTTAATCAGTTTTCCTCCAATGCGGCACTAAGGCATCCCGCTTTGCGGGATACATGATTGACTGGGTCCCGGCTGGAGTTTACCCCAGCGAAGGCTGGGGCTGGGATGACTGGGGAGAGGTGCTCTATAGGGAACTGATAATTCAGTGGAACGGCAAAGAACACATGTACCATGGATTTCTAACTGATGGCCTTGCATTTCAAAACTCTGGCTTTTAGCTATGGTTTGTAAGCGATTTTCGAGGGAAGTGTCTTCGGGCAGCGCCGTTGTTTGGCCGCAGTGCAGGCAGGTGAAGTGGTGATGGTGGTGGTGGAAGCTGCCGCTCAGTTCTAGCTTGTACTTCCAGCCAATCTGCAGCCGCTGCACGATACCCAGGCGCTCATAGAGGGCAATTGTCCGGTACACACTCGCCCGGTCAACCTGGTCCTGGCAGGCAGCCACTATTTCTTGTATAGTCTGGGGCTCTTTGTCCTGGAGCGCATTAAAGATAGTCTGCCGCGCGACCGTCAAACTTTGGCCATGTTCTTTAAGGGTGGCTTTTAACTGTTCAAGCGGTTCAAGCATACTGCAAATATAACATAAATTGCGACAAGTTTGCAATAATAAAGACTTGAATATAGACTGCTACTATGACCGCCATACTTCTCTCATTAGCAACTTTTCTCTCCACGTTGGCCGGCGGTATTACTGGTTTGCGGCACAAAGACCGGTTGCACCGTTTTTTAGGCTATACGGCCGGCGTACTGCTGGGAGTTGTGGCATTTGACCTCTTACCGGAAATTTTTAAACTGCTGGGCGCAAATCACTTAGATCCAGTCGGGCCAATGATCGCACTGGTTTGTGGCTTTCTAGTGTTTCACATCATCGAAAAAAGCATACTGATCCATCATAACCATGAGTCTGAGTATGAGATTCACCACCATCCCCATGTTGGCGTGGCATCGGCGCTGGCACTGATCGGGCACAGCTTCCTTGATGGAGTCGGGATTGGCCTAGGCTTCCAAGCCGGAACTACAGTTGGTATTGCTGTTGCTATCGCTGTCATCGCCCATGATTTTACCGATGGGCTCAATACGGTTAATTTGATGCTCATCAACAATAACCGTTCTCGCCGGGCAGTAGGTTTCCTCATTCTAGACGCCCTGGCGCCCGTATTTGGCGCCCTGAGTACACTACTGTTTAATATCTCTGATGCCGGCCTAATACTGTACCTGGGTTTTTTTGCCGGCTTTTTACTATATATTGGTGCGAGCGAAATTCTGCCCGAAGCCCATAGTAGCCATTCTTCGTACCAAACTATTGGCCTGACTATCAGTGGCGCCGTCTTTATATTTGTTGTAACCCGTTTCGCCTAACCCACATGCACATCCCAAATCAACCCTGCTCGTTATCCTGAATTTACTTCAGAGCCTGCCCTCGACCTGATCGGGGGACCCATACGCTAGAACAGATGGCATGGATCCTGAAACGAGTTCAGAGCCTGCCCTCAACTTGATTGGGGGACGACAAAGTGCATGTGGGCCAGCCGTTTCGCTTAATATGTGGTAAAAATGGTATACTAAAGTGTACGTATAAAAATCCATACAGCTAGAAAACAGAACAAGTAATAGAATTATTTCACGCACTACAGCGTCACAGTATATGAAGTCATCTCTCGAGCATAAAACGGTCCGGCCGGGTAGTCTAACTAGCTACTCGTTTTACTATTCCAACCGCCGCGCTCCCCAGACTGCTGGGCCAGCTTCTAAACAGACCCGTCTAGGCAGCAGTTTTGGGCACCGGGCGCTTTTGCTTTTGCTAATACCGATAATCGTTTTGGCGGCTGTTTTATTCGGCAAAATGCACGCCGATAATACCTCGGCACCTTCACACCCGCCAGCAGTGGCTCAATCTAGCCAGAGCCCTATCAAGAAATCTGCTCCGGCTGTGGCGGCGACACCAGCCGTAAACGAATGTGCTGGCAACAACCTCAGCCAGTTTATTAAAGTCAGTGTCGGGCAGCGACACTTCTGGGCCTGCCAGGGCGCGCGAACGCTTTACGACGCCCCCGTCATTACCGGTATAGAGCAGCATGCTTCTACCGAAACACCCATCGGTACTTACAAAATTTATAACAAAAAAACCGACACAGTCCTGACAGGTGCGGACGAAACCGGCAGTTGGCGCGATCCCGTGTCGTACTGGATGCCGTTCCTGGATAACCAATACGGGACATATGGTTTCCACGACGCCACCTGGCGCGCCAATACCGAATTTGGCACGGTTGACCCCAATACCGACAAAGCCTCCCACGGCTGCGTCGAACTCTCCCTTGCCGCCTCCAAATGGCTCTATAACTGGGCCAACACTGGCGTCACTGTCACCGTCGAAACCTAATCGCCACTTCTACTACGTCACTCCGAGGTACCAACTTACGTCATCCCGGCGAAAGCCGGGACCCAGTCAATAGATATGTGCGCAGCACTCCCCCTGCAGCTTGTCATCCCGGATGTAGTCCGGGATCCATACGAACAAGCACTACGCTAGAGACATCACCCTATCTTCATCCTCAAACCAAACCTCTCTTTCTCCTCATTACTTTTTGGTGGCAAAAAGTAACACAAAAAGCCACCGCATGGACGGAAAAGCTTAC
>JBBPZG010000004.1:0-14339 GCA_038199095.1 Saccharimonadales bacterium (SeqCode) | reverse complement strand
TCGGCGATGCGCTCACCGACTCCGACAGCTGATGAATTCGGTCAGGAACAGCACGCCAAAAAACGTGATCCAAAAGTTCAACAGCTTGAGCTGCCGCATGGGTTGCCTGAGTAAAATCTCGTCCATTGTTGTCTGGCGTCCATTACAAATCCTAAATTAAAATCGAGGATAGTTTTATCGGCGGTAATAAAAGCTAGGTATTCGGCTTTGGCCTGGGCCAGCAGCATACGGTCGAACGGATCACTGTGCCATATGGCATTCGAAGTAGCTCCAATAACATGCTCTACGTCGATGCCTAGTAAAACTGCATTCATATCCGTAACTCCTCTTAAAAGCTCTGTGGCACTATAAGCAAGCTTGCCTTTTACGTGCTCGTTGCCAAGCTCCCAAATACTCGCCAGCGAAACAAAAAGTTTACTTGACCGTTTTACGCGCCGCTGCGTTAAAGGGCCGGCTTTCTCTGGCTCTTGAATCAACCAAAGAAAAACGTGTGAATCGAGCAAACAGCTAGAAGCTACCATCCGGCATAATCTTGTGTTTATTTTCCATATAATCTATAAGCTCAAGGTCTGGACCCACAATGTCCTCATCCTTGTAACCGATAGGCCGGTCTTTCCAAATACCAAACTTAATTTTGTTTTTACGAGGCACGGCTTTGACGAGCATGACTTCTTCTTTGCCATAACTGCCAATGTAGACTGGCTCGCCGGCCATAGCTTTTTTGACTAGCTTGCTGAAATTAGTCTTCGCTTCGTAAATAGTAATAACATCTTTCATATCGACAGTTTAATAAAGCGAATTGGTCTAGGCAAGTCTGACCAACCTGTAATGCACTAAACAGAATCAAGTTTGATAGCAATGCACCGAACAATATTTGAGTGTTTGCCGTTGTAATCTTCTTCGACTTCGTCTAAATGTTCGATTTTAAATTTCTTTATAAGCAGCTGTTGTGCATAGTTAATGGAGAACAAATGCCGTACGTGGCCTGTTGCTGAAACAAATACATTTTTCTCCACTTCTTCACCATTGCCGTAGTGAACATCCTCGACTGACTTGCAGGCGAAAGCTATAATTCCTCCCGGTTTAAGTACACGCCAAATCTCTTTTATAATCTTTGGCGTCATTTCGTGACTGTAGTAGTGGAGAGAAAGGTTGGCATAAGCTACATCAAAGCTGGCTGTTTCGTATGGCAAATCTTTCCTCATATCTACTATAAAGAAACCTACGCCTGAATCAGAAAATTGTTTTTTGTCTTGCTGGATAACCACTACGGAGGAATCGGTTGCTACTACATGATGCCCTTGCTTAGCAAAGAAAACTGCATCTCTGCCGACACCACAGCCCAATTCTAAAATTGCTGACTGCCTTTTAAACGATGGCTCGGCAAGCCTTGCTAACGGGCTAGGCGTGTGCCGCAAGTTCTCATGCTGGCCAAGATCATGTTTTCTATCCCAGACCGGGGTTTGATCAGGGATCACAGTTCGCCCCAGTTATTACCAATTGTTACATCCACGTCCAATCGGACGGGGAGTTCGTAGATGTCCTGCATGGTGGTTTTGAGGAGGTCGCCGATGCGCTCACTAACCTCGGCCGGACATTCGACGAGGATGGAATCGTGGATTTGTAGCAGCATATTGCAGTCGTTGTGCTGGCTTTGGAGCAAGTTCTGAACTTTTGTCATAGCCATTTTCATCAGATCAGCTTCGGTGCCCTGGATGGGCATGTTGATGGCGGCGCGTTCGGCGCCCTGACGGACCATAAAGTTGCTGGAGTGAATGTCGGGCATCGGCCGGCGGCGGCCAAACAGCGTCTCGACATAGCCATCTTTTTTGGCCTGTTCACGCACGCTATCAGTGTAATCAAATAACGGTTTACGGACGGCTTTGTAGCGCTCGATGAACGTAACTGCCTGGTCACGTGTCATCCCCGTGGCAATACTAAGGCCGTGCGGGCTCATGCCATACAAGATACCGAAATTAATGACTTTGGCGGCGCGGCGCATCTGCTTGGTGACATCTTCGATCTCGCGCTCGTAGACCTGGGCAGCGGTGGCGGTATGGATATCGGCACCGCGGTTAAACATATCGATCAATTCGGTATCTTTGGCCAAGACAGCGGCTAAGCGAAGTTCGAACTGTGAATAATCGGCACTGATCAGTTTATTGCCCTTACCTGCCACAAAAGCGGTACGAATACGACGGCCGAGATCGGTGCGCGTCGGGATATTTTGAAGGTTTGGATCTGAGCTGTTCAGCCGGCCGCTCTGGGCATTGGTTAGGCCAAACGTTGTGTGCAACCGCGAATTTTTATCGACTTGCAGCGGTAAGGTGTCAACATAGGTATTTTTGAGCTTGGCGACCTCGCGGTACTGGGTAATCAGATCGATGATCGGGTGCTGGCCGCGTAGTTTATCAAGCTCGCTGGCAGCGGTACTGTAGCCGGTTTTACCTTTTTTAATTCCCTGCTTTGGGAGGTCCAGTTTATCGAATAAAACTTCGGCCAGCTGGGTAGGCGAGCTGATGTTGAATTCCTGGTCGGCGTGTCCGTAGATTTGTTGCTCGTAATCAGAAATTAAGTCGTCGATTTCGTCTGAGAACTTCTTGAGGTATTTAGTGTCCAGTTCAATGCCTACGTATTCCATGTCTGCTAATACTGGGATAACGGGCCATTCAATATCACGCGCCAGTGCCGGCAGTTTGGGTATAGACTTCAGCTCTTTCATCTGCTGCTCGTACAACGCTTTGATAACAGCAATAATTTCCGGTGCCCGGCTCATCACCTCCTCTGGGTCAAGATCTTCGAACGGCGAGCCTTCATAACCAAGGTCTGTTTGAGCGAGTTCGGTTAGCGTCTGTTCGCGACGCAACGAGTTAAGCAGGAAGGCAGCGACTAAGACATCGTGTTTGACAGGCGGCAGTGAGACTGCCTCGAGCTCCCGAAGCACTTCCAGGCTATACTTTACGTCATAGCCTACTAGTGTTCCGGCATTGGCGGCAACGGCGTAAACGTTCTTTTTCCCAACCTTAGTCAAGTCAATAGTATAAACAGTCTGACCGTCAGTACTTACAATTAGTAGTTGCGGGTCGCGGCCGTGCTTGCCAGCCGAACGTGAATAAATAAAAAGCTGGTCAGAATCTGGTAAATGCAGCTCTTCTAACTTTTTAGCGCTATCGATGATGCTATTTTTACCGATGCTGAGTTGGCCGTCGGCAGAGGACCGGTTGCTGGCTGCTATCTTAACCTGCATGACTTCGGGAAGTTGGCGTGCCAGGCTGCGGAATTCTAGCTTTTGTAGCAGCCCTAGGACTTTTTCGGGCTGGCATTTACTACCGTCAACCTCTTCGAGGTCCAGCTTGATTGGCGCGTCGGTCCAGATGCGGGCTAATTGTTTGCTTAAGTACGCCAGGTCTTTGCCGGCTTCCAGTTTTTTGCGCGTCGAATCTTTTACCAACGCCAGGTTTTCGTAGACGCCATCTAGCGTTTCATACTCTTTCAATAATTCGAGGCCACCCTTTTCGCCGATGCCCGGCACACCCGGGATGTTGTCTGACGAGTCGCCCTTCAGGGCCTTGAGATCCAAGAACTGGTCGACACGGATGCCGTATTTAGCCGTAAAACTTTCGGGTGAATACAATTCTATGTTACTGAGGCCCTTTTTGAGCGCAAAGACGTGCACCCGTGGATTAACCAACTGCAGCATATCCATATCAGAGGTGATAAGCATGGTTTCGATATCTTTGGCACTGGCCTGTACCGCCAGCGCACCCATAATGTCGTCGGCTTCATAATCATCGAGTTCATATAATGGCCAGCCGAACGCCTGCAGCAGCTCTTGAAGCACCGGGACTTGTTCATAAAAATCGGCTGGTGCCGGTTTGCGACCGGCTTTGTATTCCGGATAAAGCTCCAGACGCTTGCGGATATTCGTCTTAGGCTTGTCCCAGGCTACTGCCACGTAATCCGGTTTGAGCCGCTTGATCACCTCAAGCGCCATGGTAGCGAAGCCAAAGACCCCACCAGTTGGTGTGCCATCTTTGGTGCTCAAATTAGGCATGGCATAGTAGCCGCGGTAAAACACGCTCTTGCCGTCGATGATAGCCAGCTTCTTCTTGCCGGATGTTACCTCTGTAGCCATTGCTCTCAGTATAAACCACTTTCGAAACAGTAAATAACTGTTTTAACAGGTATAATGCTTACGTATATATGGATAGTGGTCCAAAGCAGCTCAATTATTACCGGCTCAGCCCCGATGAGGTATTGCGCCAGCTTCGTGCCAAAGCCAAAGGTTTAAGCACCGATGACGCGAGGCAACGATTCGAACAACAGGGAGCGAATGTGCTTCATAAGACGAAGCATGAGTTGCCAATCGTTACGTTTGCGCGCCAGTTTAAGAACTTGCTCGTCATCATGCTGCTGGTGAGCGCGGCGTTTTCAATCTACCTGCATGACGGCAAGACGGCAACGATTTTACTCCTGATCGGGCTGATGAACGCCTTTGTGGGCTACTCGCAGGAGCACAAAGCTGAAACATTAATGAAAAGCTTGGAGCGCTTGCTTGTGCCCCAGGCAAAAGTGCTGCGCGACAGTAACCTGGAAGCCATTGATTCAACAGAGCTGGTTTTGGGCGACGTCGTATATATAGAAGAGGGCGACAGCGTGCCGGCCGACTTGAGACTGTTGGACGAGGCCGAGCTGGCCAGTAACGACTTCGCCCTGACCGGTGAGAGCAACCCCAGCCGTAAATTCGTCCACGCCATAGGTGATGAGGTGCCGCTGGGTAACCGCCATAACCTGCTGTTCATGGGGACGACTGTGGCGACGGGTAGTGGCCACGGCGTGGTAATCGGTACTGGAATGCAGACCGAGCTAGGCCGCATCGCCAGCCTGGCCCAGACTACACGTACCGAGGCTTCGCCGCTGCAGAAAGAAATGAATCACCTCGCGCATCGCTTAGTTGTGGGAACAATCGTGTTGGCGCTGGTGCTGACGGTAACCGCCCTGAAAGCCGACCTCGGGCTGCACTATGCAATATTGTTCGGCATAGGTATCGGTGCGGCCATGATACCTAATGGTCTGGTCGCCGAGGTCAATATCACCCTGGCACAGGCAGCTGGGCGACTCGCCAAAGCCGGGGCACTCGTCAAAAAACTTTCGGCCGTCGAGACCCTGGGGGCCACGAATTTTATCCTGACAGATAAGACCGGCACCCTGACCAAGAACGAGATGACCGTCGAGCAGCTCCTCATCGGCCGCAGCCACTACCGGGTAACCGGAACCGGCTACGAAGCCAACGGCGAAATTGTCACCGAAGCCGGTCAAGCTTTGCAAGGTACGACCTTGCAAGATCTGGAACTGTTTTTTGCTACCGCTGGGCTGGCCAGCAATGCCAAAGTCGATCCGCCCGATAGTGAGCATCCCAACTGGTATGTCGTTGGCGACCCTACCGAAGGTGCTTTAATCACCCTGGCCCGCAAAGCCGGCATAGACATCGATACCTGGGAATCTAAGCAGCCCGAGCTCAAGGAGTTCCAGTTTGATTCGGCCCGCAAACTGCTTAGTTCAGTAAGGAAGCGCGGCAACCAGGTGGTTGTGTACATAAAAGGAGCGCCCGAAAGTGTGCTCAGCCGCACGACCGAGATTTGGGACCATGGCCACATCCGTAAGTTCACCAAGTCCGACCGGGAATTTCTCAACGAATATAACGAGAAGCAGGCCCAGCATGCCAAGCGTAACCTAGCTTTTGGCTTCCGGATACTGCCTAAATCAGCCATCCATAAAAAATTCAGCATGGAAGAAGTCGAGCAGGATTTCACGTTCTTAGGGATGGTCAGCATGGTCGACCCCTTGCGTGAAGCCGTACCGGCGGCCATGAAGGCGGCCCGCCAGGCGCATGTAAAGGTCTCGATCATCACCGGTGATTATCCCACGACTGCCAAAGCCATCGCCTCTCAGGCCGGATTGAGTGACGACATAACTATCGTGCTCGGCAGCGAACTGCCCGGCCTGGCCGACAGCCGGATACTGCAGCTAGTAGAGCATGGCGGCACGGTCTTTTCGCGTGTCGCTCCGGAAGATAAGTTACGGATTGTAGAGCTCGTGAAAGCCAGCGGCCACGTGGTGGCCGTGACCGGCGATGGCATCAATGACGCTCCGGCACTCAAACGCGCCGACATAGGCGTGGCAATGGGTCGCACCGGCACCGATGTCGCCAAAGACGCCGCCGAGATTGTATTGCTCGACGACAGCTTCCACACTCTGGTCAGCGCCATAGAAGAAGGCCGCTTGACCTACCGCAATATCCGCAAAGCCGCCCGCTGCGCCCTCACCGACAATGCCGGCGAACTAATCACCGTGCTGCTCGGGCTCAGTGGCCTGGCGTTATTCCATGTAGCGCCGGCCATCACAGCCATCCAGATCCTGGCGATCGATATTGTGGCCCAGATCCTGCCGATTACCGCCCTTGGCTGGGACACTGCCCAGCATAACCTGATGCGCGAAAAACCGCGCAACCTGCACGACCATATCATCAATCCGGCAGCCATCGGCGGCTTCATCGGCTTCGGCGCCCTGGCGGCCATACTAGCTTACGCTAACTTCTTATTTTTCTTCGTGCGGCACCACCTCAGCCCGCGCTATCTGGACCCCACCCTGCCGCTCTACCATCAAGCTACCACACTCACCTACCTCACGCTTGTCCTTTGTTTATACATATATCTAATGTTCGAACGTGCCGACGCCCACGAAAAGTTCTTTACCAGCTACCTTTGGAGCAACCCCAAACTCCTACTGGCTTTTGCGGTTTCGTTCTTCCTGATTGCTAACATCCTGTACAACCCCTGGGTCCAGCCGTACTTTGGCGCCGGCCCGCTCAGTGTCATAGACTGGATCACTGCCCTGCTCTGCGCCGGCCTCTACACAGCTTTCCGTCTCATCCAGCGTCACACCCGCAAACACACCCGCCCCGCCGTCCTAAAGCTCCACCACGACGTCCACCCTTAACGAATATCCATTGAGAGATTTGGCAATAGGCAGCGTTAAGCTAAACTTATACTAATGGCAAAAATAAGCCCGCATTATATACAGGTAGATTGCGAAGAGTCCAAAGAGCTAGACCTTAGCCAAGCCAAGGCAGTCCAAGCCCACCACCCAGACATTATCTTCTTAGAGTATCCGATTGATTATAATCCACTTTATCAACAACTGAATGAATACTCTCCTCCGGCTAAACCCCCGCCACTTGTGAAAGAGTTGCTTAAACCCCTCCCAAAACGCGTACTAGCTATCCACCCTTGGGCGCAAGCTGACCACTACCTCTGGGAGAACGTAGCCGAGCTGTGGCGTAACAATCATCAAGTGCTTATCTACCCTGTCGACGCCCCGTCTGAATTAACTTCGGAGTGGCTGGAAGTCTGGAACCATATGTACCCGCAAGCTAAGAAGAACTGGGTCTGGTGGGTACAAATATATTTACGTGAGCGCCTTATGGCGAATAATGTTCAGGCCATACTCGACCGATACGACACCAAGTCAGATCCAACCATATTAGTGTTCCTGCAGAGCTTCCACTGGCAGCATGCGAAATTTCTCCTCAAGAATCCGCCCACACACCAAATCTGGCAATACTACTTTGGCAAATTCAGCAATGAAATTTCACAAGACATAATCGCCGAGAAAATTGAAGCGCTCAATCCGGTTTTCTGCAAATACTGGTCACAATATTCCGACTTTACATAGCCCCTTCTTCTCCAGCTTTACCGAAGAGGAACCTGGATCCTTAGTTAACCTTTTGGAAATGCTGGTAATCAGTCCGTCCGCTCTCCGGCGTCCAGTGCCCGCCCCACTCCCAACCAAAGCCTTCCATCATCCGCACTAGCGGATGCTCGGCATACAGCGTCCCCGGCGCAGCCTTATTCCATACCGCCCCTTCTGGCTTTATAATCACTTGGCTATCACTATAACGGATATAGGGGTTTTGGCGAGGATTAATATCAAAAGCCCTCCCTTGGCCATGAAGCGATGACTTAGACGTTCCTGCTATTAAACGGTAATTGAAACCAGATGACACATTACCTGCCATTAACTTCTCCTCATCCCAACTATAGTTTGGGTGAGAAGCGGGAATAACTTTATCAATTGGGAAGTTTAATTCTTCAGCGTGTCGGAAAAACGCTTCGACTTCAGCCATAACGCTCTGAGCAACTACAATCTGACCGGCATGAAATTGTTTATCTAAGCTTACATACTCTACGGTAAGCAGCCCCAATGTCTTGGTGATTGCATGAGGGCACGTCGAATCAGGATTTTGCTGCAGCGCCTCCCTAAGTGATAGGTTAGAATCACTTACCATCTTTTGGAACAAAGGTAATGTATAAATCGCGGCTATCCCCATACTGTTCTCTATATTCATGCGAGCTGTGCACACCCTCGCTGTCGCCAGGGTCAATAATACCTTCCGTATCAAAGTTCCCTTCAGGAATAGCAAACTTAATCATAGTCTCTCGTATATCACGGGTAATGAGTTCTCGGGTATCCGCTTGCCATACATCAGTCTCAGGAATTGGATCGCCCTCTTTCCAGCCGAGATTTGAGATGTTTTTTACGAAGCCATCCGCAAGCCAGCCAGGCAAATGCTCTTCCATTTTTTCACGGCTGTCGAAGCGCTTGATAAAGTTATGACCTTTAATGGCAGCTGATAATCTAATTCTGATACTTGCCGGATCAGGAGCATAGCGGTCAATCGCCTGTCCTAGGGCATACTCTGTAAAGCTCACCTTTTCATTATTACGATCAAAAGGGAATTCTTCGATGCCAAACATATCAGTACGCGTACCATGCTCAAAACCAATTACGGTATTACCGTCGGCGTCTTTAAACTCAAAGTTTATATCGGCACAATCCGCCAATCGGCGACCTAACGCCGGAACTTCGCTGGTGCGCGCAAAAAATGCATTGAATCCGGGGATTTCGCGCCAGCCATAATAATTTTGTTTCACTTTGCCTTCGGCTTCATAATTTTCAAGCTGGTCACCAAAGCCGACTTCGTTCGCCGTGACCCCTACCATTAAAACTTGTTCGGCTTCCAATCCAAGCTTGGCAATAGCGTCTACTAAATTGAGATCGGCGCAACTACGCTCGGCAATAGCCGTCCCGACAAGCTCGCGGGAAGTGGCATCTTCATCGAACATTGCATACTCTCCAATCAAGCTACAGACTTGCTTGCAAGCTAAATCACCACCGTACTGGCACGTTCTCCGTAACACATTTCCAATCGCTGGCTGGCTATTCTCCTACCTCATGGGTGTAATAGCCGACACTGCCTCCTCGCCGACTGGAAACCTTGCAATCTCACTCATACCATCCGTCACGCTACATCTCCTACGCACTTGCCTGCACTTGTAATAATATGCACTATATAGAAAGATATGCATTCTGTCAACTACTTTTCACAAAATAATTATCTTTTGAATCATAAATTAACTTTTTTGTGAAAAATGTATTCACAAAATAATTAAAATGTGCTAATCTGCTGGTATGGATACGTTACTTATTGAAGCAGGCTTAACCGAACTACAGGCTGCTGCTTACCTGTTTTTGTTAGAACACGGCGAAAGCGCCCCGCCCAAGCTTTCAAAGCAGCTAAAAATGACTCGCTCAAACGCCTACAAGGTACTTGATTCACTGCAAGCCCTAGGCTTAGCGAATAAACGCGAAGTAAAGAAAAAATACGTTTACCGGCCGGCTGATCCTACTGCCCTTGCTGCATTAGTGGCGGAGAAACGTAATAGCGTGATTGCGCTTGAGCAAAACATTAACACCGCTATGCAACAATTACGGGCAGCATACCGTAAATCTTCTAGCCAGCACGGCGTAGACAGCCAAAAAGGCAAAGAAGCTATGATGTCGGCATATGAAAACCAGATTGTACACGAGCAACCAATTTATTTTGTGAAAACCCAAGCTGACATACCCTTTATGGGCTTCGAAGCGATGGATCGTCTTCGCCGTTTGCCTGCTACCAAAAATGTTAGGCGTTTCGGTATAACCCCGGATGCTTTTGAAGGTCCCGCGTCTCCCGCTATAGACGCGCGGGCCAATCTAAGGCGCACTTGGATAGATAGTGAGGCCTACTCTGCCCCCGTCGAGTGGGGGGTGAGTGGTAATCAGTTACTGATTCAGGTATTTGTGGGTGAGGGCCGGGTTATTAGCATCGACGACGCAGAAGTAGCTGAATCGTTTCGCCAGCTATGGCATATGATGGATAGTGCACTTCGCTCGGCACCTGATTATAAGAAATTACCCAGGCGGGCAAGCCGTCGAATTTAGCTGACCAAATGCCATAATTTCACCTGTCATCTTGTACAATAAAGCCAATGCAGAGTAAAAAAGTTATCGTGTTTGTGGGGATGCCGGGCGCCGGTAAGAGCGTTTGCGTGGAATGTCTCAAGAAAAAGGGCCTGCCCTTCGCTTACTTTGGCGGTATCACGATTGATGAAGTGAAGCGGCGCGGCATGGAAGTCAACGAAGCCAGCGAAAAATTTGTGCGCGAGGATATCCGGGCCAAGGAAGGTAAGGGCGCCTACGCGGTGCGCATTATCCGGCAGATCGAGGAGTTCTTCGATAAGGGTGAGAACTACGTTGTGGTCGACGGTTTATATAGCTGGACAGAATACAAAATCTTTAAAGAAAGTTTTGGCAAAAACGCTATTATCATCGCAGTTATATCACCGGAGCAGGAACGCCATAAAAGGCTGGCCACCCGCACAGTCCGGCCTCTGACCGACCAAGAAGCTACCGCCCGCGATTATGCCGAGATCGAAAACCTGGAAAAGGGCGGCCCGATCGCCAATGCCGACTACTTTTTAGCTAATGAAGAATCCGTCGAAGCGCTGCAAGCTGACCTGCAGAAATTACTGCCAACGATTGGCATTAACCTATAGCCTCCCTTGTACTGTCATCTCGACTAAAGGGAGAGATCTCGTGCAGTTTAATTTGAGACTTATGGCTGCTTATTGGACGAGATCCCTCGGTGAGCTCGGGATGACATGGCATTTAACACCGCCGCAAGACCGGCTGCGATAATCGGCTTCTCTGAGAACTAAGAACTATTTAATATAATCGTGAAGTTTTTTGGCGTCGCGGTGTTTGCGGAGTTTGGCGAGAGCTTTGGCCTCTATCTGGCGGATGCGCTCGCGGGTGACGCTGAATTCCTGGCCGACCTCTTCCAACGTGTGGCTTTTGCCGTCCTCCAGGCCAAAGCGTAGCTTTAAGATCTTTTGTTCGCGCTCGGTTAGCGCCCCGAGCATGTCTTTGACCTGTTCTTTCAGCAGCTGGCCGGTGGCTGACTCCTCGGGCGACACAGTGTCTTCATCTTCGATAAAGTCAGCTAGGACCGAATCCTCCTCGTCATCACGAATCGAGGCGTCCAAAGACGAAATATCCTGTTTGATCTTCATGATGTGCTCGACTTTGTCGACTTCGATCTCCATTTCTTTGGCGATCTCTTCGTTCGACGGTTCGCGGTTCAGCTCCTGGGTCAGACGGCGTTGCGTACGCAGTAATTTATTGATGGTTTCCACCATATGGACGGGGATACGGATGGTCCGGGCCTGGTCGGCGATAGCCCGGGTAATAGCCTGGCGGATCCACCAGGTAGCGTAGGTTGAGAACTTAAAGCCTTTGTCTGGGTCGAACTTCTCTACAGCGCGCAGCAGGCCAGTATTACCTTCTTGAATAAGATCCAGCAGGTCTAAACCGCGGCCTACGTAACGCTTGGCGATAGAGACAACCAGGCGCATATTCGCCTCGGCCATCTGGTCCTTGGCATCTTTGTCGCCAGCGACAACCCGTTGGGCCAGAGCCAGCTCCTGCTCGGCATTCAGCAGCGGTATTTTACCGATTTCACGCAGGTATAGGCGGACTGAGTCATCGGCAACGTCATCATCCAGATATACTGCTGTATTAGTAGGGGCGGCAACTACCTCTTCTTCTGTTTCCTCTTCCCACTCATCAGTAAATTTAGTAGGGTCAGGATCGGTAGTGGTTATCTCAAGGCTTAGGTCGGCTAATTCGGTATAAAGGGCGTCTAGCGCTTCAGCGTTTTCCGGTGTTTCCGGTATGGCTGCAAAAATATCACGCTGCTCAATGTGCCCGTCTTTTTTGGCGCGTTCTAATAGCTGTTGTTTGTGCTGGTCCACTGTTAAATCATTAGCTGGTTTATTGTCCTTGGTAGCTTTAGCTTTAGCCATGGGCGGCTCCCTTCACTTGGTTTAATAATGCATCGTAGCGTTTTACCTGCCCAAGCAAAACCCGGATATCCGCGTCGTCCGCGGTTTCGAGCTGCTGGGCAAGTTTTAGTTTTTCGTGTTTGATAAACCGTTCTATCAGTCGTGCCTGCAACCGAGCTGCTTCGTTATGAAGTTCGTTTAGCTCGAGGCCCTGGTAGAGTTCCTCATAGAGTAATACTTCTATTTTAACATAATCCCAGAAACTTTGCACCGCTTCGGCGTCGCTCTTTGTCCCTTCAGGGGGCTTTAGCGTGTTCTCTGTCGAGTCACGAGTCACGAGGATTGAGTCACGAGGATTGGTTGCGTAGTTGCCCGACTCGTGACTCGTTACTCGTGACTCGTAATTTTTACCGTCAAAGTCGGGATTTTTCTTTAGGAAAGTGAGTAAGGAGCAGCCGTTTTCGGTGTGGAGCATCTCAGGCATGATGAGATCCAAAAATTCGCGGAGCGTTTTGCGCATCAGCACCAGGCTCAGGAAATTATCTTGGGTTTTCTGGTTTTCGACAGCGGCTTTGTCGAGCTGCTGCGGTCCGGCTTTGACTTGGCGTCGGCGGGCGGGCTGCATTTGCGCAGTAGTTTTACGAAATTTCTGCTCCAGAGCTTCGCGGCTGACGTCAATTGCGCCTGCTATAAGGTTTAAGTAGTGGTCGCGCTCAACATCGTCATCTAAGCCGCGGACGATAGGTAGCAGTAAGTCACTAAATTCCCGCTTGCCCTGGGCGCTGCTTAGATCGAGCAATCTCTGGTAGCGTGCCGTCAGCCAATCGAGAGCGTACTGGTGCCGGGACACTGCTTGTTTCCAAAGTTCCGGATCCTGCTTGATTAGCTCGTCTGGGTCTTTTGCGTTTGGTATATCGATAATTCCCAGGCTCACCTTTACCCTACTGGCGATGGGAATTGCCCGTTCCGTAGCGGCCACCCCTGCTTTATCGGCGTCAAAACCCAGCCGGATATCGCCGGTAAAGCGGCTTAGGGCTTTTAAATGCGGTTCGGTCAGCGCTGTGCCCGCTGTTGCCACTACCTGCCGTACACCAGCCTGGTGACTAGCGATCACGTCGAGGTTGCCCTCTACTAACACTACAAACTTATTTTTACGGATTGATTCTTTGGCCAGATGCAGGCCATAAACATGACGGCTCTTATCGTATAAGACGGTTTGCGGGGTATTAATGTACTTTGGAGCCTGCGGATCATCCGCTAAGAGCCGGGCGGTAAAGCCAATCACCCTTCCCTGGGGATCTTGTAAAGGGATCATCAGTCGGCCCCGGAACATATCGCCTAAGCCGCCTTTGTAACGCTGTGCACTCAGGCCAGCCTGCTTGATTTCCTGATCGCTAAAACCTTTAGTTTTGGCATAATCAACCAGTGCCGTGCCATTGTTAGGCGAGTAGCCCAAGCGCCATTCCAGGGCCGTGTCCTTACTAAATAACCGTTGTTTGAGCACATACTCTAGTGTCATTTTATTCTTACTGAACTGCACCTGGTAAAATTTTGTGCCTAGCTCCAGCAATTGGTGCAGCCGCTCCTTATCCGGACCACCCCGGCGGCTAGAAGTCCGGTATTGTTCCAGGTCAATTCCGGCTTTACGGGCCAGCAGTTCGAGCGCGCCCTTAAAGTCCAGCCCCTCCACTTCCATCACAAAGCTGAACATATTGCCGCCCTTGCCCGAGCTAAAGTCATGCCAGATCTGCTTCTCCGGGCTAACCATAAAGCTCGGCGTCTTCTCATTGCTAAACGGGCTCAGTCCGCGCCAGTTACGCCCGGCCCGCTTCAGCTGCACATATTCGGCAACCACATCCTCGATACTCAGCCGGGATTTAACCTCTTCTACCGCATCCATTTACTTCACCTATCATCCTTTTCTGGACACTTTGCCCGTGCCTACAAAACATCCACAGGAATGTTTTGGCATCCATACTTACCCCTATTGTACGCCAAAGCCATATTCCCAGCTGATTGATGTTTAACACCCTTTGCTTTGTCATTAATGATATGGCTTTCAGAGGTTTGCAAGCATAAGCTGTCTAAAACTATGACGCAACCTTCGGCTCTCTA
>JBBPZG010000003.1:0-14361 GCA_038199095.1 Saccharimonadales bacterium (SeqCode) | reverse complement strand
CGTACCAAGAATAACCCGGTACTGATTGGTGAACCAGGTGTGGGTAAGACCGCTATCGTCGAAGGTTTAGCCCAGCGCATCGTGGCTGAAGACGTACCTGACAGTTTGCTCGAAAAACGGATTGTAATGCTCGACTTGGCCGGCATGATCGCTGGCACAAAATACCGTGGCGAGTTTGAAGAGCGCCTGAAGAAAGTTATGTCTGAACTCGAAAAGGACACCCGTACCATCGTATTTATCGACGAGCTCCACCTTATCGTCGGTGCTGGAGCAGCCGAAGGTGCCATGGATGCCGGCAACATCTTAAAGCCAGCCTTGGCCCGCGGCAAAATCCAGGTTGTCGGTGCCACCACTACGTCTGAATACACAAAGCATATAGAAAAAGACGCCGCTCTGGAGCGCCGTTTCCAGCCAATCCAGGTACCCGAGACAACACCGAGCGAAACCCTGGCAATTTTGAAGGGCCTACGTAAGCATTACGAGAGCTTTCATGGTGTGAAACTGAGCGATGAAGTATTGGAAGATGCTGTCATGCTATCTAAGCGCTACATAAACGACCGCTTTATGCCCGATAAGGCCATCGACCTGATTGACGAAACTTCCGCGCACCTGAGGGTAGACAAAGGTAAGACCAGCCCCGAAGTCCGTAAACTTCAGAAGGAATTAAAGCTGATAAATACCAGAATTGACGAGGCTGTTGACACTGAAGATTATGAACGCGCTGCCCAGTACAAAACGCGGGCTTCCCAGATCAATGAAAAATTGACTGAACAACAGGCTTCGAGCAAAAAAGCTAAACGGCTGACCGTTTCCAGCGAAGACATGGCCGATGTCGTGGCCCGCATGACCGGTGTGCCCGTCAAAAAGGTGATCCGCTCCGAAGCCAAATACTTATTGACGCTTGAAAAGACGCTCGGCAAGTACATTATCGGCCAAAACGAAGCTGTAGAAGCTGTCGCGCGGGCTGTGCGCCGCAACCGTTCCGGCATCGGCAGCGACAAACGGCCGATTGGCTCATTCATCTTCTTAGGCCCGACCGGCGTCGGTAAGACGGAGCTGGCCCGGGTACTGGCCCGCGAATTCTTTGGCAGCGAGAACGCGCTTGTCAAGATCGACATGTCTGAGTTTGGCGAACACCACAATGTGTCGCGACTGGTCGGTGCGCCGGCCGGTTACGTCGGCTACGACGAAGGCGGCCAGCTGACCGACAAGATCCGCCGCCAGCCCTACAGCTTAGTACTCTTTGACGAGATCGAAAAAGCCCACCCCGACGTCTTTAATATGCTGTTACAAATGCTAGAGGACGGCTATCTAACCGACGCCAAAGGCCGCCGCATCGACTTTACCAACACTATCGTCATCATGACCAGTAACGTTGGTGCCGACAAGCTGCAAAAAGAAGCCAACTTCGGCTTCCACGCCCGCAAGTCTAGTGAATTAAAAGATCTGGACGAGTTACATGAAACGAATAAAACAAAAGTCCAGGACGAGCTTAAAAAACTACTGCGTCCCGAGCTACTTAACCGTATCGATAAGACGATTGTCTTCCGGGCCTTAACGCATAAAGATATCTACAAAATTATTGACCTGCAAATCGATGATCTCAAAGCCCGCTTGCAACGCAAAGGTCTAAGCCTCCAGCTTAGCACCGGCGCCAAGCAATACCTCCTAGAGCACGGCTATGACGCCCACAATGGTGTGCGGCCGCTGCGCCGACTCATCCAGGATACTATCGAAGACCATTTGGCGCTCGAACTGCTCGATGAGAAATACACCAAGGGCGATGTGGTCCAAGTCGCTAGCAAGAATAGTAATCTGGTATACGCCACATCTCCCGAATAATGTGTGGCGAGACAAACAGAGAACGAATAGCATTGAGCAGAAAATTAACAGACATCAGACTGGCAGACTTGCATGTCTGTTCATCCGTGATCTGTTAATTTTCTGCTATCTGGCAGTCTTTTTCCTGGTGACAAGAGGGAATCATTTCAATTAGAATAGAGATAAGTATGCAACAAATAAAAAAACACCTTTCGCCCAAACAAGCTGGCATAAGCCGCCTGCCACTGCTGCTAGTTTTATTGGTGCTACTCGGTATTGTATTCCTGGTCTCAGTAAACAGGCAGAATTTGCTAGATTATTGGCGGCTTAGACAATACCAGGCGCCAGATGCCATTGCCAAGATAGCCCGGCAGGACACAATGACAAACTACGGGCGAAAGGTTTTCTATGTCAACCAACCGGCATTGTCCGATAAAGCTGCTTTCCGCACCAAGTGTCCTAATAATGGCGGCGAGCGGTCGATTGTGCTCGGCTGCTATCATGGCGGCCAGAACGGTATCTATCTCCTAAACGTTTCCGATAGCCGGCTCAATGGTGTAGAGCCGGTTACAGCCGCCCACGAAATGTTACACGCTGCCTACGATCGTCTAAGTGGTAGCGACCGCGCCAAAGTCAATGCCATGCTGGCTGACTATTATGCCCATGGGCTGCAAGACGAGCGCATAAAAAAGATCATCGATGGCTATAAAAAGACCGAACCGCATGACGTTGTTAACGAGATGCACTCAGTTTTTGGCACAGAGGTAGCCAGTTTACCGGCCGATTTAGAGCAATATTACCAACGTTATTTTAGCCAGCGTGGACAGGTGGCGGCACTAGCCGCACGGTACCAGTCAGAGTTCGCCTCGCGGCAGGCTGCAGTGGCTAACTATGATGCCCAGCTCATAAGCCTTAAGGCCCAGATCGATACGACTGAAGCTAACCTTAAAACCCAGCAAAGTTCTATTGAGAGCCAGCGAAATACACTTGTAGCACTCCGTAATAGCGGTAATACCGGAGCTTACAATGCTGGCATACCCGCCTATAACAATATGATCGATAGGTACAATGCTCAGGCGCAGGCTACACAGGGCTTGATTGACCGCTATAACCAGCTGGTTACCAGCCGTAATGCCATTGCGCTCGAAGAAGATGAGCTGGCCAACGATCTGAATGCTAATGCCAACGCGGCACCGCTTAAATAATAAATAATGGAGAAAAACAGAGGGCAGATAGCATTGAACAGAAATTTAGCAGAAAGCAGAGACTAAACTTTCATGCTGCCACGTCTGTAATTTGGTAGCTGCTAATTTTCTGCTATCTGGTAATTCTGTTCTCTGTTTACCTAACGTTAAATCTGACTGAAATAATGCTCCCGAAATGCAGGACCCTTAATCAGATAATGATAAACTTTTAGAAGTAAGGAGTTAGTTTGGCAAAGAAACCGGCA
The DNA here is from genome assembly GCA_038199095.1 of Saccharimonadales bacterium (SeqCode). GTDB lineage: Bacteria > Patescibacteriota > Saccharimonadia > Saccharimonadales > UBA4665 > JBBPZG01. The sequence continues at coordinate 11,090 of JBBPZG010000003.1, read as the reverse complement.
AAACAGTATGTATGTAGTAACTGCGGCGCCTTAAGCAGCAGCTGGAGCGGTAAGTGCTGGCAGTGCGGCGAGTGGAATACTTTGCAAGAACAGTTGACAAGCGATGCTATTAGCACCAGTGTCAAGAGCGGTCACGTACTAACGCCACAGTCAGTAGAGAAATCTGTTGCGGCTGATAAGCCACGCTTGCAGACTGGCTTAAGTGAAGTCGATACCGTTTTTGGCGGCGGTATAGTCGCCGGTAGTGTCAATTTAATTGCAGGACAGCCGGGTATTGGCAAAAGTACGCTCTTGCTACAACTTGCCTACGCCGTGGCAGCGCATACTACCGTGCTCTATATCAGCGGCGAAGAATCAGCTCATCAGATTGGACTACGGGCGGAGCGTTTAGGAACACTTAGGTCAGAGCTGCAGCTGGCAACTAGTACTTCAGCCGATGACATTGCGGCTACTATCGCCGGCGGCACCTACCAGCTGGTTATTGTTGACTCCATCCAGACGCTTAGCTGCAGTGCGATTGCCTCGGCCGTCGGTACGGTTTCACAAATTACTAATAGCACCCAGCTGCTGACACTAGCGGCCAAGCAAACCAATACTGCAGTCATTCTTGTCGGTCACGTTACGAAAGATGGGGCAATTGCTGGGCCTAAAGTGCTGGAGCATGTAGTTGATGTAGTGCTGCAGTTAGAAGGGGACCGCTACGGCGGCTTTAAGCTACTGAGAGCTATCAAGAACCGTTTTGGCTCTACCAATGAGGCTGGGATCTTCGAAATGGTCGAGCAGGGCCTGATGCCCGTAGCCAACCCCTCGGCGTCGTTGTTGGCCGAACGCCAGGTCAGTGACGGTTCAATCGTGCTCGCGACGTTAGAAGGTACCAGGCCCCTGCTGGTAGAGGTCCAAGCTCTCGTTAACCGCACAAGCTACGGGTATCCTAAACGGGCAGCTAGCGGCTTTGACCTTAACCGGCTCAATTTATTAGTAGCCATGCTGGAGCGCCGCACTAAACTCAAACTGGCTGAGCACGATATTTATATCAATATTGTTGGTGGCATCCAGCTGCGCGAGCCAGCAGCCGACCTGGCAATCTGCCTGGCCATCGGATCAGCTGCTAAGGGCTTGCAGTTAAAGCAGAACGCCGTGGTATTTGGCGAGGTGGGCTTAAGTGGTGAGGTGCGTCATGTGCCCCATGCCGATAAGCGGCTTAGCGAAGCTAAGAAGTTGGGTTTTGATGGCGGGATCGGGCCTATCCAAAAAGCCACACAAAAGGTAAATGGCCTACACGGTGTCAAAGATGTGCGCAGCGCCCTGAATCAATTTTTAGAAAAAGAATAAACATTCTAAATGTTCAATATTTAATGCCCAACTGTCAATGAATGCCCAATGCAGCAATGCATTAATGCATTCAATCATTCCCAGCATTGGACATTAATTGAACATTGACACTCGCCAATTGAGCATTGAGGCAAAGCTATTTAACGGTTGTTAGGATAGTATTGCTGGTGCTGTCACGTACGGCTACCTGGGTGCCATGGGACGCGAGGCCGCGTGGAGCTGCACAACTGTTGCCGCCGATATTTGAGCATAAGGTCAAATTATTATCTGTACGGTATACCGTGAATGGGGCGGCTCCGCCCGACCACGAAAAACTAGTTGTTCTGCCCGTTACCGTTGCCTGGAAACTATTGAGCAGCCGGCGGTTGGTTGTCCCCCCCGCCGTCGGTGACGGCGGGGGCAATGTAAAATTTATGGGTTTACTATCACTCCCAGAATAAAGAACACTATCCGTTATTGTGGCTGTAATTCTCCCGCTACCACTGCTGGTCGGGTTGTATGGGAATGATACGGTTGCGGGTGAATCGTTAACTTGTTTGGAATAGATAGTACGGCCGCCTAGGTTAAATACGACTGTGCCAGGGTATTGGGGGTAACGCGGGTCGCTTAAGCCGTGTGTTCCCTGGCTAACGGTAGCCGTAATAATACAACTAGTTTGGCAGGTATCGGGCACGGTCAAACTGATAGTCGGGGGGCTATCGTTACAGTTGTGGACATCATCTGTCGGAGTGGTAGCGTTACTGTTACTGCTTCCGCTGCTGCTAGTGCCGATATTCTGTTTACCACCATGAAATATATCAATGTTCCAAAATGCCACGTTGCTATTACCTACATATTCTTTAGCGGCTGCAGGCGTACAGCTTGTAGCAACTTTATTCGAAACTTTATCTAGCGTTTGGGCCGTGGATTTGTTGGCGCCGGAACCACCAACGTACCATGGCGGGTATAGGTCGTTAGTTGGGCTTGGTTCAATATCTCCAAAGTGGATATGGTTGCGTACCACGTAAGCTGGCGCCGTCTTAATAGTTGCCGGGGCGGTCCAGTTAGAAGCCGGTACATTTTTATGGGCGTACTCCATCCAGCCGCGTGTCAAAGGTTCAGTCAAATTTTCCATCGATGTATTTAATGTGACGTGGCGGGTATGGTTGCCGACCCAGCTGACCGTTGCGTACTTGGTCGACCAGCTCGTCATTAGGCCATCATAGCCATCGTTAGTCGTACCAGTCTTGACAGCAAAGTGCCAACCATTATAGCGGTGGAATTTATAACCGCCATAGCAGGTGGTTTCGCTGCAGCTGCCTGGCAGGTAACTAGCCTTAGGGTCGCTGGCCATGTTGTTCACTATATAAGCAGCTTCGGGCTTAACAGCCTGTTTAGGTTGGGATTGAGGTAGCTTGATATCTTTAGCTGCTGCATCGCTGATTTTGAGAATGTACGTGCGAGGGATGGCTTTACCAAGCCGGGCTAAGGTGGCCAGGCCATTGACATGATCGTCGAGATGCAGGAAAGCGCCGTCGCCAATTGCGGAGGCACCATAGCATTGGGTGGTCTGACTGAGAGCCTCGTCGGCGTAACAGTTATAACTGCTGTGGTGCTTGCCGTCGTTATAGGTGTTGTACATCATGGCCGAAGCCGTACTAATCACTTTGTTGACAGAGGTAACGTGGCCCGAGCTAGTATCATTAGGCGTGGCCGATAACATGGCTTTGACGGCCGGAACGTTGCGTGAGCCGCCCAGGGCATAACGGAGGGTTAAGGGGCCAGGGTAGATGAAGTCGTAGTCTTCGAGGCAGTTGCCGCCGCTTTTAGGCAGCTGCTTGTTGGTGCAGGGATACCCTGGTAGCGCTCCTTGGGTATCATAGAGCACCGAGCCTGCACCAACGTTATTATTGTTATTCAGGAGGGTTGTGTAGTCGTAAGGTTTAAAACTCGAGCCGGGCGGTATCAGAATACCGGCTGCATAGTTATTTTGGCCGTGGTCGGCATTGGTGAAGTCTGTACCGCCTACCAGCGACACAATTTCTCCAGTCTGCACGTCTTCATTTACCATAGCTTCTTCATCGGCGCCATAGCGCTTAGCGTTTGATAAATTAGATTGGACGAGCTGTTCGGCTTTGTTTTGCATGTCCATATTGAGGGTGGTGGTCACCTTCCAGCCGCCACGCCGTACGGTGCTTGCACCAAAGGTTTGTTCTAGCTGCTGCTTGGCTGCTAGGACAAAATACGGTGCTTTAATGCCTTGGTACTTTGGCTGCTGAGAATGGATTGTCGCCAGCAGGTCAACTTTTTTGGCGTCGTTGGCTTCCTGCGAAGTTATAAAGCCCTGTTTAGCCATTTGGTCAAGAATGTAATGTTGCCGGCTTAGCAGTGCAACCGAGTTAAATGTATCGCTGGTAACTGCCTGATTATATTTAGAACTGGCATAGGGTGAGTAATAACTCGGCGCCTGGGGTATGGCCGCCAGCATAGTCGCCTGGGCTAATGTTAGGTCCTTAGCGTTGGTCTGGAAATAATCACGCGCCGCGCTTTCTACGCCGTATTCCACACCACCGTAGGGGGCAATATTGAGGTAGCCATTAAGCACATCATCTTTAGAATATTCGCGCTCCAGCTCGACAGCCAGAATGAGCTCCTTGACTTTACGCGTTACCGTCCGGTTATCAGTCCAATTTTCGTTTAACTTAACAAGTTGTTGGGTGATCGTCGAACCTCCCTGGACGGCGCCCCCGCTACCCGATACGTCGTGGTAAGCGGCACGCATAATGCCGCGGACATCAAAGGCGCCGTGTTTATAAAAGTCTTTATCTTCGATGGCCACGGTGGCCTGCTTCATGTACTTGGAGATATTGTCGCCGGGAACAGGGATACGCTTGACGGCATCGTAATCCTGCCATAAGACCGTCTGGCCGGTGCGATCATAGTAAGTAATGTTACCACCTAATTTGTCGCCAGAAATGTCTTTAATTTTAGGTAAATCTTTGCGGAAGTAAGCAAAAAGTCCAATTGTTAAGAAAAACCCAGCGACGATGGCCACACCAATAATTTTAAGAGCCATAATACCGCCTTCGCGGCTAAACCAGTACTGTGCCTGGCGCTTAGGATGCAAGCGGTAGAGGATACGCTTATAGCGATTCTTTGGGAGAGTGCTCAAGTAGGTGGCCTTATCGGCGGCACGCGCAGCTTTACGGGCCTTGGCACGATCGCTTAAGGATTGGTTGATCTTCAAGGTATTGCCGCTTTTGGTCGTGATTGTATTTTTTGGCCGGCGGTTACGGCCCCCTTTGCGTGGGTTCATAGTTTAAGTGTCTGTCTCCATTTGTTCATAAGAAAATGCTCACGCTCAATTATATAGCTTCACGCCTGGCCGGCACAAATTATTATCAAAAGGCCAGCAACGTTTCAGTATGGAATACTTCTTCACCAGTCGTATTATAACAAAAACGCGGGCCTTAAGCTTATGTTTGCACAAGATTTTTTACGTTTTGCCACTTAAGCTATACTAATCAGTAAGTATGACGCTTTCCGAAGAACTTAGCTGGCGCGGTTTTGTAAACCAGACTACCCTCAAAGATATTACCGCTCTCGATAAGGCACCTCTAACCTTCTACTGGGGAGTGGATCCAAGTGCCGACTCTATGCAGATCGGTAATCTGGCGGCAGCTATGATGGTCCGTCACTTTATAGATTATGGGCACCAGGCGGTATTGCTCGTGGGGGGTGCAACTGGTTTAATTGGCGACCCTGACGGTAAGAGCCAGGAACGCGAACTTCAGACTGAAGAACAAGTTGCTAGCAATAAAGCCAAAATCATCGTGCAGTACCGAACAATTTTTGCTGGCCAGTCATTTAAAGTTGTCGACAATTATGACTGGTTCAAGGGCATGACTTATCTACAATTTTTGCGTGATATTGGCAAACACGTGCCGATGCGTCAGATGCTTGGCCGTGACTTCGTGCAGAGCCGCCTTGGAGAAGATGGTAGCGGTATCAGTTATGCCGAGTTTAGCTATTCGCTTATTCAGGGCTATGATTTTCTGCATCTTAACCGTGAGCATGATGTTAGCCTACAAGTATGCGGGGCCGATCAATGGGGTAATAGCATTGCCGGAGTTGATTTAATCCGCCGTGTGTCTGGTAATGAAGCACATGTCTGGTCTACACCGTTAATTATTGATAAAAGCACTGGCGTTAAATTTGGTAAAAGCGAAGCTGGAGCGGTCTGGCTTGACCCTGCCAAGACTACGCCTACACAGTTTTACCAGTTCTGGATCAATAGCGATGATGCCGCTGTTGAAGAGTATCTAAAAATCTATACATTACTACCGAAGGAAGAAATTGAAAGCTTAATGGCCACTCATCGCACCGGGCCTGAAAAGCGGCTTGCCCAAACTAAGCTTGCCCAGGAAGTAACAGCGCTGGTTCATGGAAAAGCAAATGCTAGGATAGCTGAAGGGGTTACACTTATCATTACCGATAAGAAACCACTGGATGAAGCTGAAGATTCGGTTATGCAGGAGCTTTACTCTCAAATACAGCGGCTCGTAATTCCGATGCAGGCAATTACTGCTAAACATCCGGAGGCTTCAATAATAGATGGGCTAAATATGACGCTACTAACGGAGTCTAAAAGTGAAGCGCGCCGGCTGCTGGCCCAGGGTGCTGTTTATGTTAATGGCAAGAAGACGGACAAGGAGTTTTTTGAAGCATCTGACTTCCGTAACGGCCGCCTGCTACTCAGACGCGGCAAAGCATTCAAAGACTCGGCACTTATCGAGCTTGGTTAATTCAACCCGGCTGATATACTAGAGTGTAATATGGTTCAAAAGCCTTTCTCAAAACTTTCTAAGCCTGCCCAGAAACGCACTCCTAAACGCCGGGCCGACCAATACAACGACCCTACCCATAATTACCTGCATTATTGGGATGAACGCAAATATGAGCATGTAGCCGAAGAGGCAGCAATCCGGAAGCTTTTACGGGGGCAGCATTTTAAGCGCGCCGTTGATGTGGGCGGAGGCTATGGCCGTCTCTGCGTATTGCTTGAAGATTTTGCCGATCATGTCACGCTTGCCGAACCAAGCCAGCAACAGCTGGATATTGCTAAGGACTTTTTGAAAGACCACAAAGAAGTTGACCGTAAGCTTATGCAGGCTGATGATTTACAGTTTGCCGATGCCAGTATTGAACTGCTGACGATGATCCGCGTGATGCACCACCTGCCTGATCCAAGCCAGGAATTTGCTGAGATTTCGCGCGTTCTGAGCCCGGATGGCCGGGCCATTGTAGAAGTTGCTAATTACCTGCATATGCGCAACCGTCTCAAACATCTAGCTAAGCGTGAGCGCATGCCGGTGAGACCAGTGGATATCCGCTCGGCAGTTAACCGCCGCGAAGAAGAAATTCCTTTTGTGAACCATAACCCCTATACCGTTATCCGCCAGCTACAGCACGCCGGCTTACAGGTGGAAGCGACCCTATCTGTCTCTAACCTACGTAGTGTCCGGCTCAAAAGAATAATGCCGAAAGGCATGATGCTCGGTGCCGAGCGGCTCTTGCAGCGGCCGCTGGCTCCTTTGTATTTTGGTCCAAGCATTTTTTTCCTGATCCGCAAAGCCTCCTAAAAGTTAAATCCTAGTTAATTAGCTCACAAACTTTTGCTTAAGAACCCATTTCAAAACGACCTTCTGGCCAGAAACTGGCCCTTTTCGGCCATAAAAGCTGAACTGCTCGTCACCGTAACACCGTTACGCCTCCTCCCATCTCAACTGTTCTGACTCGAAAATCATCCAGTTTCTGTCTCAGAAGTTGTTTTGAAATGGGTTCTAAAGGTTTTAGAAGAGCCTATAATTGAAGCATTATGGCAGACCAGAACGACCACTACACCGGAGCTCTACTCGAAGAGCTTAATGGACGTATGAAGCTTGTTATGGAGGCCTTGGAGCCTTTAAAAAGTATGCAGAGCGACATTAAAGAACTTAAAGAGTACATGATTAAAGCCAATAAGCGCCAGGATCTTTCAGACTTAGTTATTAGGCATCAAAGAGCCACCTTGAATAACCACGAATCTCGTCTAAATAAGCTCGAATCCACCTAGTTTCATTACGTATACTAGGTATATGACATTAGACAGTTCTCTGATTGAGTTAAAAGGGGTGGGCGAAGCTCAGGCAAAGAAGTTTGCGGTACTAGGTATATACACGCTTAGCGAGCTGGCCGACTATTATCCTCGGCGTTACGAAGATTATTCAGCCGTTACCTTATTAAAGGACCTGCGCCCGGGCTTGGTAACCATTGAAGCGGAGATTAAGCAGGCCACTGGTAGGTATGTGCGCCGCGGTATGCATATCACTGAAGCAATTGCCAGCGACCCAACAGGTAGTGTGCGCTTGGTATGGTTCAACCAACCCTACCGGGCTGCTGCGCTTAAGTCTGGCCGCCGGTACTATATTTCCGGACAGTATGAACTGAGCCGGCAACGTTTTTCACTGATTAATCCTAGTCTGGAAATGGCCAGTGACTTTCCTGTTAACGCCGCAAGGATTCTGGCAGTGTACCGGGAGACGAAAGGCTTGAACTCACGACAAATACGGTTAGCCGTTCAGCAATTATTACCTATGCTGGATGAACTACCTGAAACTCTGCCGGCATGGTTAGTACAGTCAGAAGGCTTACTAAGCCGGTCAGAAGCTGTGCAGGCTATCCATGCCCCGGTTTCCGGAGAACAACTAACAGCAGCCCAGCGACGCTTGGGCTTTGAAGAAGTATTGCAACTGAGTCTAGCAAGTCTATTAAACAAGCGTGAAAACCAGCATGAAACAGCCCTAGTCATACCATTTAAGGAGCAATTAGCCCGTGATTTTGTAAGTCAGCTGCCTTTTAAGCTAACAGATGGGCAGCGGCGTACCGTTTGGCAAATATACACTGATTTACAACGTGACCAACCAATGAACCGCCTGGTAGAGGGTGATGTCGGCTCGGGCAAAACAGTAGTCGCTACCATGGCCGCCTTAATGACCCTGGCGCAGGGTTGGCAGACAGCCTTAATGGCGCCAACAGAATTGCTAGCCCGCCAACACGCTGAAACTATTTATAGATTGCTAGCAGCGGTGGGCCGGGAACAAAGCGTCGGGCTATTAGTCGGAAGCATGTCTAAAAATCAAAAAGCTAAAGCCCAGGCGGCCATTCAAACTGGCAAAGCACAGTTTATTGTTGGCACGCATGCCCTTATCCAGGAACAAGTAAACATGCAGCGTTTGGCTCTAGTGGTTATTGATGAGCAGCACCGGTTTGGAGTGGAACAGCGCAAAACTTTAATGGCCAAAGCTGGCCATATGCCCCACCTACTCAGCCTGACAGCTACTCCCATACCACGTTCGCTGGCCTTAACGCTGTACGGTGAGCTTGATATATCGGTCCTCCCCGAGAAGCCAGCCGGACGTTTACCCGTCATAACCCAGATAATCTCACCTAATTCGCGGGCACAGCTATATAAACAGGTGGAAACAGAACTAGATGCTGGGCGCCAGATGTTTGTCGTGTGCCCGCTGATTATCCAGTCGGATGCCATGCCGGCAAAATCGGCCGAGCAGTTGTATGAGCAGTTTAGCAAAAAAGATTTTAAGCACCGGAGGGTCGGCTTATTACACGGTAAACTCAAGACGGCCGATAAACAGGCCGTTATGGAGCGCTTTGTAAACCGTGATCTCGACATACTGGTGTCGACCACAGTTATCGAGGTAGGTGTCGATGTTCCCAATGCCAGTATTATGCTCGTAGAAAGCGCCGAACGTTTTGGGCTGGCGCAGCTGCATCAGTTACGCGGCAGGGTTGGCCGCGGTTCCGAACAGGCTTACTGCTATCTAGCTTTGAGTGACTCACAGCCGCCTAGCCGGCGTTTACGGGCTTTGGAGAGCTCAAATGATGGCTTCCGGCTAGCCGAGCTAGACCTTGAGCTGCGTGGTCCCGGTGCTATTTATGGCAGTGCCCAGCACGGAGCACTAGATTTGCGGATAGCCAAACTCACCGATACAAAATTGATTGCCAGTGCCCGCCAGGCTGCCCAGGAACTACTGGATAGGCAGGAGGATTTGCTACACTATAAACAGCTTATGACTCATGTAAACCGGCTGCGGGCCGTCACAAACCTAAATTAAGATATGTATTCCGGCTCTACACTAACAACTTTTTCAGGGCGTATTTTAGGCGCCCACCAAAAGATAGACCGTGTAGCCCGGCGCCAGCTGGACCGGTTAGCGCCGGATAATCAATTTCCAGCTTACAAAGCTATCGTGCATTTTGAGGGCGATAATGGCCCCGATGGCATTAAGCGCAAAAGCCCCGCTAAGAATGAACCTTGGCATTATCTCCAACCCTTCGACCTGGATGACATGCAGCTTATAGAACTGATTGAAGACCATTACCGTAAGTTGGTTACAGCTTTGCGTGCTCAAGACGCCGTACGGGCTTCTTTTGAAGCTGCCTGGATCTCCCATGCTATTGTTGACGGCTTGACGCCCGCTCACCATTACCCTTACGAGGAAAAACTCGTTGAGTTAAGTAGCGGCCGCAGTATCGGAAACCGTACAACGATCGGTAAAAAAATTATTATGCCTGGCGAGAGCGCCGCCCACCAGTTAAGCAATAATTGGAAAATGTGGGGCCCTAAAGGCCTCCTAAGTACCCACGCTGCTTTTGAGTGGGGGGTTGCAGTTCTGATTGCGCCGCTCAAGTTCCGCCGGGCTATGCCTACGCAGGACAAAGTCGGCCATTTTCAATCAGTGCCGCTCGGTCAATGGTTCCGTGAAACTGCCCAGGATATTGCCCGTCTAGAGCTGTATGATGCCTTCTATGAATCAGGCTGGACGATTCCATTAGCCCGCCGGATCCGTAGCCAACTTGCGCCAAAGCTCGTCCAGGCAGTTGCCCTTGTCTGGTACGGAGCAGTTATAGAAGCAGGCTTAAGTAAAAAATGAGAGTAATCGCTGGCAGGCTGGGCGGCCGGAACTTTGCCAGTCCTCATGGACATCGCACCCACCCAATGAGTGAAAAAATAAGAGGTGCCCTCTTTGGATCGCTTGGTGACATAAAGGGCCTCACCGTACTTGATGCATTTGCAGGCAGCGGCGCACTGGCGATTGAATCCATCAGCCGTGGTGCAAAGAGTGCCGTAGCGATTGAAGTTGATAAGAATGCGCATCGTATTATGAGCGAAAATAATAAAAGCCTGGAAATAGCGCAGCGGATAAAAGCGGTCAGGGCTTTTGCCGGCGCGTGGTCTACGCGGAACCAGGCGCAACTCTTCAATCTCATCTTGTTAGATCCGCCCTATGATAATATTCCTTACCGTGATTTAAAACATATGCCGCGGCATTTACTGGACGGGGGGACGTTAGTATTATCCTGGCCAGGCAAAGCTGAACCGCTTAAGTTTGAGGGTCTGGATGTCATCCAAACAAAAAATTACGGCGACGCCCAGCTAGTCTTTTACCAGAAAATTAGTTAAAATACACCGGTAGCGTCACATGCGGATGTGGTGGAATTGGTAGACATGCTAGCCTTAGGTGAGAGTTGCCAGCGGCAACTCGCAAGGAAACGTTCCGATGCAAGCTCGGCTTGCAATAGCGAACTTTCGGGGTCGCCGGAGGTGACCTAGTGCCCTCGCCGAGAGGCGAGAACTACACTATAATGCATATTACCAGGTGCGCGGATGTGGTGGAATTGGTAGACACGCTAGCCTTAGGAGCTAGTGCCTTAGGGCG
>JBBPZG010000002.1:0-4877 GCA_038199095.1 Saccharimonadales bacterium (SeqCode) | reverse complement strand
TTCGCCAGTTTTGCTCGTCAGCGTAGCAAAAGCTACGCTTCCTCAACAAGAACTGACAAAGGGCACTCGCCAGGGTGGCTTTCGCTGGCAAAGGGAGGTATGCAATGAGTTCTATAGAACAGGACCATGCTTTGCTACTAGCTAGCGACGAGCACTGGCGCGGCGCGGTTAACCCGTGGCCACAACAAGTTAGTTTATCGGAGAGTGTCAAGGATTATAGTGATCCTAATAATGCTACGAATGGCGCAATCATACCGCGTATTTATAGAGAACTTCATGAAAATTATAGCGTTGCAGCCGTGCAGGAGGGTGAACCCCTCCCGCTCCTACCAAAGGAGCAGTCGTACCTGTTGAAAGTGGTCAGCGAACGCCTTGAGGAGCGAAAAAGAAAAAAGATTATAAAATTTTTACCGCGATTTGATGACTGCGACACCTTTACTGAAAAGTCACGCCAGATGGATAGACTTGATGGGCTTTATAACGGGGACGGAGCTAAACGTTTAGTCGAGCTAGAGGGCGCACAGTTCATTGTAGGTAAAGACATGTATTACTTGCGGACTACTGTTAGAGGCCAGCAATTATGTGGCCTGCCAAGTAATGCCCTGGCCGGCCGAGGCGCACGCCTGGAGTGGTTCACCCCAGCTATAGTGGGCACGGTATATGCCGACAAAAACCAGCGGCACCTTTCCCGCATAGCCGCAGCCCAGATTTTGCGGCCCTTACGCGGTAATGCGCCGTAGGCCATAAAAACCAGCGGCGAAAAATCTGTGCCCAGGGTTTGCCCCTGGCAGCATGACTTGAACCCCGCGCCTGTAGATCTGATCGAAAAGTTCAAAAAGAGCCTGGACGAATAAGGAATGTTTTGTTCAAAAGGTTTCAATAGAGCTAACTCACTAGTTTGATCTTTGGACCTGGCAATACTTTCGAACGTCTTTTTGTCGGCGAAGGCGAAGTCGATAGTAATACCCATTTGCCGCATTGCATCAATAGACGTTTTATATACAAACTTGCCTAACGGTTTTACTTGTTCTTTCCTTACTCGTTCGTACTTTTCTAAACCTATCTGGGGAGACGGTTTGAAAGTGCTACTGCGCAGCGTGTAGATTGCACCGCCGGTGTCGTTTGTAAGATAAGAAGCAGCGTCATTACAGATTATTATCCAGGCCGGTTCCTTAGTTATTCCCATAAGTAAAGGATTACCTTTAGTAGCAAGGTACATGGCGGCGAGCTGTAAACTCGAAGTAGCAAAGACAAAGTCACCTATATAAGTATCTTTAGAAAGCGTTCGTTTGGGTTCGATATATTCAAGATTTTTACTAGGCGATGCGTGGTAGAGGACGTTATCCATACATGAAGTATAAAACAGCCCAGATACGGCAAGTTCTAAGTTTAACGCGACCAGGCTGTATAATTACTCTGTTATGAGTACCCGGCGGTCGCCCCGCAAGCAATTCGTTATCGCACTTGGTATTTCGGCGCTGGTGAGCGTGGTGTTATTTGTGTATGGCGCTTATCGCAACCAGAGTTGGGACTACACGTATCTGATATGGAATCTGATGCTGGCCTGTTTACCATTGGCTTTTGCGGCCTGGCTGGTGTCGGTACTGCGCCGGAAGCTTTGGTCGAGCTGGGAAGCGTTAGGTATCAGCCTACTTTGGATAGTGTTTTTACCCAACAGCTTTTATATGATCAGCGATTTTATCCATCTGCAAGAAGTAAAGCGGGTGGATGTGCTGTACGACGCTATCATGTTCACTTCTTTTATTTACATTGGTGTGGTGCTTGGGTTTAGCAGCCTATACTTGATCCACCGCGAGCTTAAGCAGAGGTTTAGCGATAGGGCAGCAGCCGGATGGATCGCGGCCACATTATTTGTGTGCAGTGCGGCGATTTATGTCGGACGTGATCTGCGCTGGAATAGTTGGGATGTCCTGATTAATCCGGGTGGCTTACTGTTCGACGTATCAGACCGTTTGCAGCATCCGTCTGCTTATCCGCAGATGCTGCTGACTATCGCTGCCTTTTTCGTCTTGCTTGCCAGCATGTACTTGCTAGTATGGCGTGGCGTGGGACTGCTTCGCAGAAGTAATTAACCCTAAGAACCCCTTTCATATCTCCTCCCCGTTACAACCCAAGCTGGCGGCACCAGCCAATAGTTTTACTCGTCACCATACCTACGGGTATGCCTCCTCCCAAGAACTACTGCCTGGCACTTACCAGCTTGGCTTTCACTAGGGGAAGGAGATATGAAAGGGGTTCTGTATACTACAGGTATGAAACAGGACTTGGAGCGCGCTATTGCTACTGCTGTGCAGGAACTTTTTGGTGTTGGGGCAGTGATTGAGTTGAGCCGGCCTGAAGAGCAGTTTGGCGATTACGCGACGAATGTTGCCTTGCAACTCGCTAAACAAGTTGGCAAAAGTCCTCGGGATGTCGGCGAAGCACTAGCCGTGAAAATCCGTGAAAACCTGCCTGATACCGTCAAAGACGTTACCGTCGCCGGGCCGGGCTTTTTGAATGTGGCTCTTACAGACCATTCACTTATGCAGGCAGCGGAAAATAAGCCCGCTCGTATATACGAGGGGCAGACTATTATTGCCGAATATTCAGACCCTAATCCGTTTAAGCCGCTGCATGCCGGTCACCTTTACACTACGCTTGTGGGAGACTCAATTGCTCGCATGCTCGAGATAGGTGGTGCTACGGTGATACGGATCAACTACGGTGGTGATGTTGGTCTGCATGTAGGTAGGGCGATGTGGGCGATCATTAAATCTCTGGGTGGAGAGTTTCCCGAAAAACTGCCGGGAGGAACAATTTCCGAGCGGGTGGCTTGGCTAGGCGAGCGGTATATCGAAGGAAATACGGCCTATACCGAGGATGAGAAATCCAAGCAGGAAATAATCGACACGAATAAACGAGTGTACGAAGTCCAGGCGAGAGACGATCACGATTCGCCCTTCGCCAAAATATACTGGCTGGGACGCGAGTGGAGCTATGCATATTTCAAGGTTTTATATGACGAGCTCAAGGTGCATCAATTTGACAGGGTCATTCCCGAAAGTGAAATAGTGCCGTTAGGTGTACAGACCGTCAGGGAACAGCTACAAAACAACGTGTACCAGGAAAGTGACGGCGCAGTGGTGTTTAAGGGTGAGGAATACGGGCTGCATACTAGGGTCTTCATTAACTCACAAGGCCTTCCTACTTATGAGGCTAAAGACGTCGGTCTCCTCCTCACAAAATGGAATGATTACAAATTTGACCGATCGATTGTTATCACGGCAAATGAGCAAGCCCAATACATGGCCGTAATGCTGAAGAGTGTCGAACAGTTCGCACCTGAGCCGGCTAAGCGTTCCATGCATCTGACTCACGGAGAAGTGAAGTTAAAGGGCGGGGTTAGAATGAGCTCGAGGAAAGGTAACACTGTCGGTGCTATCGAAATAATCGAAGCGGCAACGAAAGCCAATCGTACATTAGTCGGAAAAGATGATCCTGAAACCGTACTCGGTGCCGTGAAGTATGCATTTATAAAAAATCGCATTGGCGGAGACATCATCTACGACCCCGAAGAATCGGTGAGCCTGGAGGGGAATAGCGGGCCGTATTTGCAGTATGCGCATGCCCGGGCGCGGAGCATTTTGCGCAAAGCACAAAATGCAGCCAACAGCCAACAGCTGACAGCTGACAGCCACCTGAGGGAGGGGGAGCGGACACTAGTGCGGAAAATTTCGGAGTATGCCGAGGTAGTAGATAAAGCCGTAGTAGAGCTTATGCCGCATCATATCTGTACGTATTTATATGAATTGGCACAGACGTTTAATCGCTTTTATGAGCATAACCGCGTGATCGGTGATAAGCGGGAAAATATGCGTTTAGCTTTGGTAGCACGATACGCCGAGACTTTAAAAACAGGCTTAAGCATTTTGGGTATTGCATCTCCAGACAAAATGTAGTATAATACGATATAGTTATGGCAACACGAGCCCGAAAAAGAAAAACACCAAACCAAGCCCAAGTCGTTACCACCGGCACTATTGTGCGTATGGAACAGCCTAAGAGTAACCGCAAACACAAGCCAACAGCTTCGCAGTATGCCGTAGTAGTTGCCCAGGAAGTAAACCCGGTCAGCGGCTTTGTGGGCTTTTTGCGCGAGCACGCCATAGTGGGCCTGGCGGTCGGTTTTGCTATCGCCACCCAGGTACAGACAGTGGTCAAGCAGCTTATCGCCAGCTTTGTCGACCCACTCTATGCCCTGTTATTCAATGGCCAAAAGCTAAGCGCTAAAACCTTGACGCTGCACTGGCACGGGCGCATCCAGCAGTTCGGCTGGGGCGCCTTCGTATATACGCTCATAGATTTTATATTCGTATTAGCCGCTATTTACGCTGTAATCAAAATCTTCAACCTTGACAAGCTCGACAAACGCAAAGACGAAGAAAAATAGTACACTGTAACAGTGATCCTGTGAGCTATGTTAGCATTATTTTGAGCGGCTTGTGCTTATGCTATAATTAAATCTCAAGGAGCTTATGCCTTGAGAACACGATATAAAACCAGCAAACGTACAAACCGATAGGACGACCTATCGGTCTTTTTTATAAAAAAGGGAGAAACATACATGAGCGCACTACAGGAAACCGCAACAGAGCAAGCAATCACGACAAGGCCCATGATTGAAGGTGATTTTGCAGGTAAGAATATTATCTCGATTGATCAATTCACGCGTGACGACATCGAACATTTCCTGGATGTTACGGCAGATATGAAAGCTGCCCGTCAAGCCAAAGCGGTACCCCGGTTATTAGGTGGTAAAGTCCTCCAAGCGGTGATGTTTGAGGACTCTAGCCGCACCTCTAACGCTTATCTAGCAG
>JBBPZG010000001.1:0-4604 GCA_038199095.1 Saccharimonadales bacterium (SeqCode) | reverse complement strand
TGCCCGGATTAAAATGTCCATCCTTACATAGTTAAACCAATGACCAATGTGGGCATAATCGTAGACTGTAGGCCCGCAAGTGTACACCCTCACCTTTGGGGGCTGCAGGGGCTGGACTTCCTCAACCTGTCGAGTAAGCGTATTGTATAGCTTCATCGGAGTTTCCTTCTTCAAGTTTAGCAAGTAATTGGCCGGCGTAGCTGATACATTCTGATTTTATTTCGTTAACTGGCCGTCCGTCAGTAATTTTGAAACCACTGGCAAAGGCGTGGCCGCCACCGCCTAAGTGCCCGGCTAACTCAGCACCGACCGGACTATTCTGACTGCACCGGATAGCTCCCGTTACCCGACCATCATTGTACTGCTTAAAAACAATAGCTACCCGGACATCTTTCACCTGCAGCATGTCGTTTTGGACTAGTGGTGCGGGGTTGTATAGGGGACTGTATTTATTAATTTCAGCCTGAGGCACTATTACGGTAGCGATCGTCCCCGCCGTGGCAAACTCCGTGCGCTCGATAAGCCGGGCTTTATATTTGAAAATTTCGGGCTGCATCTTGCCAAACTCCCGACGCATTTCTTCAAGAGCAGGCCGGTCAACACCGTTATCTACCAGTTCGGCCATAACACGGTATGTTTCAGCCGAAGCCAGCTGGTTAGTCAAGCCCTGCGTGTCACCGAGAATGGAGGTCATAATACATTCTTGGGCTGCAAGCGGTACATCCCACTTCAGCTGTTTAGCAAGGAGGTAGAGTAGTTCGCCCGTGGAAGCGCGAGTGTGGTCGTTAATCATAACCGAGGCAAATGGCACGATATTTTCTACTGCCATGTGATGATCGAGCACAACACAGGGTTTATTCGCTAGCCGGCCCTGTTGGCCGGAACTACTTAGGCGTTCCAGTAGGGTCATAGTAGAAGCGTCTACGATAATGCTGGCATCAAATTGTTTCGGGAGTTCGGCCTGCACTCTGTCCCACCCACTCATATACCGTAAGTAACTGGGCATATCCACGCCGCAGTAAAGATAGGGCTGCCTACCTTGGGCGCCGAGTATATGCTCCAGAGCTAGGGCACTGCCTAAACTGTCACCATCCGGATTATCGGCTTGCACAATAACAACTTTCTGAGCGCCTCCAATAATAGTTTGGATTTGGTTAGCTTCGGTATAGTTCATAATTGCTAATTATAAGCGATCAGCGGACATATTTGGTTAATAAAACTTCTAAATCAGAATACTGGGGCGCAAACTGAGGGCTGGTTATGAATGAGAGTGGTTTCCATTCTAAAGCCGCTGAGTCATCGCTGGCGGCAAAGGGAGCGTCTTGCCAGGGGTCTGTAACTAAGAATATTAGATCGGTTACAGAAGTGCCTGGCATATATTCGAGGGTATAAACGGTTATAGGCTTGAGCGCCTCAGGACGTACGGCTAGACCGGTTTCCTCTTTAAGTTCTCTTACAGCTGCCGCATAGGCATCCTCACCATATTCTAAAAAACCGCCAGGAAAATCATACTTATCTTTATTAGGCTCGATAGCCCTTTTAGAAAAGAGCGCTTGCCCGGCATGCATAATTACGACGGCAACGGTTGATTTGGGATTATTCCAAAAGCGCCACGCACAGTTTGCACAATTATAGTTCGTCATACTCTCTTGCTCGACAGTGGTTTTACCGCAATGCGGGCAGTAATTAAACATCATACAGCTTAATTGCTGCTTTATTGCGCGGTGGCATGGCTAAGACGCTCAGTAGAAAAGCATAATAGATAGGGTGGTGAGTCAAAACACTTGCCTCCCCTCCAACGCGCGTCCTAATGTTATTTGATCGGCATACTCTAGGTCAACGCCAATCGGCAGCCCCCGTGCAAGGCGGGTAACCTTGACACCGCGTGCACCAATTTGCTGTTGAATATAAAGAGCCGTCGATTCACCCTCAACGCTAGCATTAGTAGCCAAAATAAGTTCTTTGACACCGTCTGCGTCTATCCGCTGGATCAACTCTTTGATATGCAGCTGGTCTGGGCCCACGCCATCGATCGGCGATACTAAGCCGCCCAGTACGTGGTAAGTACCGTGAAACTGTCCGGTTTTTTCCAATGCCACAATGTCAAAAGGTTCGGCAACGATGGCTACAATAGTTTTATCACGCCTTGGATCAGTATAGAGAGCCGACAGTTCCTGACCGGCGGGTACCAATGCATACGTTTTATGGCAGTAACCTATTCCGGCTTGTAAGGCCTGCAAAGCCGCAGCTAACTTTTGGGGTGTTTCGCTGGTATGCCTGACTAGATAGTAAGCATACCGTTCGGCAGTGCGCGGTCCCACACCGGGTAAAAGCCCGAGAGCCTCGATTACATCTTGTAAGGCCGGCGGTAATATATTCATAGGCTAAATATTTAACTTTGTTCCTAGATCTTTGACCATTCCTTTATCATTGAACTTTTGACGGACGCGGCTGTAAATGATCAAAGGAGAATGATCAAGGAATGTTCAAGGTTCAAAGAAAAGGATTAAAGCCCTAGATTACCGAGGGCACCCATCATCGGCTGCATTTTTTCGGCAGCTATCCGCTGGCTTTCCTGGATGGCTTCCTTTACCGCATCCTCGACCCAGCGTTCCAGCTGGCCAATATCGTCAAGATCGACAGACTGCGGGTCAATATGGATCTTCTTAATCTTCTGTTCACCGCTAATCTCTACCCGCACGGCGCCTTCACCCTTCTCAACAATAATAATCTGCTTTTGCAGTTCACTCTGGATTTTTTTGACGCGCATCAGCATTTTAGCTTGGTCAAATCGACTCATACATCCTCCCTATTCCCTCTTAGTATAGCAATATTGGAAAAACTCCCCAACCCATGCGGAGCAGTAATGAGCAAAAGACAATAAGCAATGAATCATCTATGTGAGCGAATACACCGATCGATGGCTAAACAGGCACACCTGGGGAGCCGGTCATTGCTCTTTGCTCAGTGCTTGATCTGGTAGCGGAAGGTGGCTTTGGTCACACTATTGTTTGGCCAAGCTACAAAGTAGGCCCGCAGGTTATATAGGCAGCTTAAAGCAACCGCAATACTCAGCAGGCCGATACCAAAGTTACGGGCTAGTGGATTTACTGGAAAGACCTTGAGCCAGTCGCGTAGTAAATAAGCCATACCTGTAGCAGCTAGCAAGTAGATAATTGGTACTAATACACTTAAGCCCACGGCACCACCAAGTGTCACCAGTAAAGCGCCGATAGCAAAGTAAAGGGCTAGCATACGGCTTCGTGCAGCTTGCCGGTGGGTAATATAAAAGTATATGCCAAGCAAGCTCATTGCTAAGACGAATATATCTAGTACAGGCGCTCGTCCAAGCCAAATCTGAGGATATTCTGGTCCGCGTACAAAGAGATGAACGAACACTCCAGCAAAGTGCTTTAGCAACAGCGCGGGACTAGCAAGGTGATTCGGTAGACCAAGCCAGGTTTGTAAGGCATCAGGGCGTGTGAGATGGAGTGTTAGTAATGGCAACCACAGTAAGCCAGCGAGTACGTACAAACCGCGTTGCCACCAGGCTCTAAAGTACGCCCAGCACCGCGCGATGAGTTTTCGCTGGAACCATACGCTAGCTATAACTAGCCAGATTGCCCCGGGAATATATAGCAACATGCCCCAGAGCAACATATTGCCGTAAAACACTGTAGCATGCCGCCCATAACGCTGCATGGTGGCATAACTTAGCAGGAGCGTTGGAACAAGTCCCAAATAAAGTACATCTGGACTGGCCAGCCGGTTAGTATGGAGTACCCAGGCACTAGACGTAAATAAGACAGCGGCAAAAATAGCAATCCTGGTGCCATGCCACAGGCGGACTAGACAAGCGAAGGCTAGTATGGTTAAGCCACCGAAAAGAACATTTGGTAGGCGCGCCAAAGTCTTGCCATAAGAAGGGTCGAGATAAAACACAATCGATCTTACTACTAATAGGGGAAGATCAAAGGGATTGTGGTATAAGCCATGCCACCCTATGGGGGTAGTGGCTACTCCCAGCTCATCTCTGCTCAGGCCACCCACTAATGAGCCCAACCGGTTAATTAAAAGAAAGCTCATAAGGCCGGCAGCCAAAGTTATGAGTAGTATTGCAAGGATATGGCGGCGCAGGTAGATACGGTAGGGATTCATGGTTATGGTAATTATACCTCGCAGTGGCAATAAACAAAGAGCAGTGAGCCATGAACGGCCCCAGCTTGTAAGCGCTTAGAGAGCCTTCTAAGTGCTCATTTTGAGCCGTCCATTGTTTATTGTTATTTGGCGGCAGGCGTATTAGCCGCCAAAGGGATCTTGATGGCGGCTATCGACTGACCGGAAGCGCTGCTTTTCGTTGTCAAAGTACAATTCGATGCCTCCAGTCGGACCATTACGGTGTTTCTTGATTAGTATATCTGTTAACTTTTTACGGTCTGTCTCAGGATTGTAGTACTCCTCACGGTAAATAAACGCTACCACGTCGGCATCCTGTTCGATTGAACCTGATTCACGTAGATCGGCCAATTGCGGAATCTGTGGGCTGCGGTTTTCCACTGACCGGCTCAACTGGCTTAAAGCTAACACTGGCACGTTCAATTCAC